>JBDTCL010000308.1:0-3622 GCA_039923595.1 Antricoccus sp.
CCAGCATCGTGGGGAGTGTGGCGCGATGTGCCTGCGGCACTTATCCCACGGGCTTATGTCGATCACATCCTTCAGTCCGGTGGGCAACCGCTGATCATCCCGCCTGAGCGGGACTGTGGCGAGATGAGCGGCGTGATCGCGGTACTCGACGGGTTGATCATCGCCGGCGGTGTCGATCTGGCGCCGGCGCGTTACGGCGAGCAGCCGCACGAGAGTATCCAGGCTGAGCGAGTGGACCGAGATGACTGCGAGCTCGCGCTTGTTCAGGCAGCGGTGGATGCCGACCTGCCGTTGCTCGGCATTTGCCGCGGAATGCAGGTGATGGCGGTTGCCGGCGGCGGCACGCTCATCCAACATGTGCCTGACGAAGTGGGGCATGAGGCCCATTCGCCAGTGCCAGCGGTGTACGGGCGACACGAGGTGCGTATTCAGGATGGCTCAAGACTGGCCGCGATCATTGGCGAATCGATCGATGTGGCCTCGTACCACCATCAAGCGGTGCGCTCGCATCCTGGATATACCGCCGTTGCGCATGCTCCAGACGGGCTTGTTGAGGCGATGGAGGCATCGGAGACCAGCTTCAGGATCGGCGTGCAGTGGCATCCCGAGATCGATGCGGACAATCGGCTATTCGCCGCGCTCGTTGCCGCAGCCGGTTAGGTTGCCCGCAGCGAGGCCGGATCGACGGTTGATTCGACGGTTGGTTCGACTTCATGCGGCACGTCATCGATCGCGTGCGCTCCACGCATGGCTAGTGCTTCTTGGCGGGTCATCGGCTGGTCAGCCGGACGACGCGATGCGTAGTCGGTCGCCTCGCTGATGGCGGTGACTTCTTCGTGTCCCATGATCGCTCGAACTTAGTGGTCTTTGCTGCTGGCGGCAACTAGCCGGCGAAGCTCAGCTGGGCGACTCCGTGCACCTGTGGGTGGTGGGCGAATATGGCGCCTGCCTTGGGGTCTTCGCCATCTTCAAGATTCTCCCGGGAGGTTGTGATGTACAGGGTGTCGAAGTCGGTGCCGCCGAAGGTGCAGGCGGTGACTTGCCGAGCGTTCACCTCGATGGTCTCGATAAGAGTGCCATCTGCGGCGAAGTGGCCCACTGCGCCGCCGCCCCACATCGCGACCCATAAACCGCCGTCGGCGTCGACAGTCATCCCATCCGGACTGCCGACCGACTTATCCATGACAACGACGGGACGCCGATCAACGAACTGCCCGGACTGTGGATCGGCCCGGATGGTGTCAACGCGTTGGGTCGCGGTGTCGATGTAGTACGCGGTGTCAGCGGTGGCCGACCACACCATGCCGTTGGAGATGGTCACATCATCGAGGACAACGCGCACAGTGCCATCAGGATCAAGCCGATAGACCGACGCGGCGCCGGGTGTCTTGTCGTACGCCATCGAACCGCAATAGAAACTGCCGTGTCGATCGCACGCGCCATCATTCATTCGCACTGCTGGGTCAGTCCACGCTTCGATAGATTTCTCGATCTGCATTGCCGCATCAACAAGGACGAATCCGCGTTCGACGGCGACAACCAGTCCGCCTGACGCGCGGGGTCGCCACGCGGCGGCGACGGTACCGACATGAAGTCGCTCTAGCCCGCCATCGTCGAGGGTCACAATGTCACCAGTGGGGATGTCGACAACGCGAAGGACATTTGCTCGGTCGTCCCATACCGGCCCCTCGCCGTGGTGGGTGATGACGTCGGTGATCTGTTCGGCGCGTGGCATAGCTGCTCCTCAGGCGTTTGTGGTTGGACTCCTTCACTGTGCCATGACGAAGCACCAACATTGCTGAGTGCATCAGTACGCAATTCGGATCGCTGGCGCTTCTCCGTTTCGCCGCCTGCCGCAATACCCCTGATTGCCGTGGAATAAATCGTGTTGCCAAAACGGTTGACAGTGCTGTATTGTTGAATTATCAACTAAGTGAGGTACGGCAAATGCCAGCAGTCACCGTCGAAGACATCACCACCGTCGCGCGCATTGACGCGATCCCGGTTGATGCTCGTCCACGCGCAGTAAAATCAATCACCACCTCGCCACGAGGTTTCGAGGGTGAGGGTTTCCCCGTCAGGCGTGCGTTCGCTGGCGTCAGTGTCACCGACCTGGATCCGTTCGTGCACCTCGATCAGATGGGTGAAGTCGAGTACGCGCCTGGGGAGCCGAAGGGCACACCTTGGCATCCGCATCGTGGCTTCGAGACCGTGACCTACATGATCGACGGAATCATGGATCACGGCGACTCGCTTGGACACAAGGGCAGTATCACTGACGGCGACACTCAGTGGATGACTGCTGGCGCGGGGATTTTGCATATTGAGGCACCGCCAGAGCATCTGGTTGTCTCCGGTGGCCTGTTTCATGGTTTGCAGCTCTGGGTGAACTTGCCTGCAAAAGACAAGTTCGCGCAGCCGCGTTATCAGGATCTGACAGCTGCCGAAACCGCCCTTGGCACTACCGTGGATGGCGGTGCGCTGATCCGCGTGGTTGCTGGCGATGTGGCCGGTCTGGCTGGACCCGGCGCAACCTATACGCCGATCAACTTCGCGCATGTCACCGTGAACTCTGGCGCGCAGGTTGAGTTGCCGTGGCGTCCGGACTTCAACGCGCTTGTCTATGTGTTGAGTGGATCAGGAACGGTCGGCCCGAAGGCGCAGCGCATCGAAGCGGGACAACTTGCCGTCTTCGGCCCGGGCGACTTCGTGAGATTCGCAGGCTCGGTCAAAACCGACTCGCACACGCCAGATTTCGATGTCGTCGTGCTCGGCGGTCAGCCTATTCGCGAACCGGTCGCGATGTATGGACCGTTCGTGATGAACACCAAGGCGGAACTCGCCACCGCATTTGAGGATTACCAAGCCGGGCGTCTCGGTGCTGAACCGATCGTCCTGCCGCACGTGTAGCTAGTCCGTCAGATCGGGCTCGGCCATGGGTGACGCCGTCGTAGGGTCACGCAAGGTCGGGTCCGATTCGTTTTCTGCAGGATCGGGCCCCAATTCCGCCGCTTCGTCGCTCTCCGCTTCGCCACGGTTAGCGCGAAGTAACTCCAGCCAGCCTGAATTGATTACGGCGACGAGCGGAACGGCGATGAGTGCTCCGAAGACGCCGCCGAGGACAGCTCCGAGGACGACCAGCAGCAACGATGCGAGCGGATGCACCTTCAATTGCCGGTTCATCAGTAACGGATAGATGAAATTCCCTTGGATCGTCTGAATAGAGATCATCACGATCGCGATGACAACGGCGGTGGTGAGCGATGTCGAGACTAAGGTCAACAAGATCACCACTATGGATGAGATCAGACCGCCGAGTGTGGGAATGAACGCGAACAAAAAAGCGATTAGTCCCGCTGAGAGTGACAGTGGAACGCCGGCGATTTTGCATGCGATCCAGGTGGCAAGACCCACGATAATCGCGACTAAGAGCGTGACATTCATATACGCGACGAGCACTTCCCATGCCCGATTGCCTGCGCGGTAGACCTTCCAGCGAGCATTGACCGGGAACAGCCGAGCGATCCAACGCCACAGTGAACTGCCATCGGCTAAAAAGAAGTACGTGGTGAGCAATGTCAGCAACGTGCCCGACAGAATGCTGCCCGTGGTGGAGACGACT
>JBDTCL010000309.1:0-6845 GCA_039923595.1 Antricoccus sp.
GTCTCGGTGACACCGCACGATCAGTTGCCGATCCCTCTCGTGCGAGGCGAGAGTTGGATTGGCGAGCCCGTCGCGATCTGCGCGAGGCATGCGCTGATTCATGGCGCTGGCAGCTCACCAACCCGGCCGGGTACCCCTGACGCACAGTTGCAGTTCTCGTCACCTGAAGTGAGGAGTCAGGCAGGAGCGTTGCAACGAGGTCCGGTCATTAAAATAGCGCACGAGTCGTCTGGCAACAACAACAGGAATCGCGGCGCTCAACCGAGTGATCGGGCCGATGCCGCTCCGTGTGGACTGCTGGAAAGACCCAACGAGTGTGCCGTCGCACCATCTGGCAATCCGACCGGTCACTTTGGTTGACTGAGATCTGCAGATCCGATGCTGGGCAATCAAACCAAACGCTCTGGGCCCCCAGAGACCGAAGTGGTCGATCGGCCCACAGCGATCGAGTTGAGCGTCTCGGCTCGAAAACGGTGAGCGGCTTCACGTTGAAAGGCTGCTACCCGGATTGTCATGGTCTGCGCTGGTAGGGCATACTTGACAAGTTGTCTTTTGCACGGTGTGTCTGGTTGCGCGAGCGATCGGCACTATGTGAATGGGTAACGCCGACCAACGTGCTCTACGCGAGCGCATCCGGTCCAAGACCACAACGAGTAGTGCGAATACTGTGCCTCTCGCTGTGCGGCAGGGCGACACGCCCGACCGCGTGGACCGGAGGACCCGGACATATGAACAGTGGCAGCTAGGCGCAGATGCGATCACTCGCTTCGACCGCGCATGCCGATTCATGTAGCCGATGGCGATTACAGCAGCATCAAAGTTCCATCGAACGATCGACATCGAAGAACAAAGCTTCGAGTACACAATCGCGACGAACTCACGCGTCGCACGGCTAGGAAAAGGACGGCAAGCGTGGCCGGACAAAAGATCCGCATCAGGCTCAAGGCCTATGACCACGAAGCGATCGACGCCTCAGCGCGCAAGATCGTGGAGACCGTGACTCGCACGGGTGCACGTGTTGTAGGACCCGTGCCGCTGCCCACTGAGAAGAACGTGTACTGCGTTATTCGTTCGCCCCACAAGTACAAGGACTCACGCGAACATTTCGAGATGCGGACCCACAAGCGTCTGATCGACATCCTCGAGCCCACGCCGAAGACCGTTGATGCGCTGATGCGTATTGACCTCCCGGCCAGCGTCGACGTCAATATCCAGTAGGGACAGCAATCACATGACCAGCAAGTACAGCCGCACTGAGCGCGGCGTCTTGGGCACAAAACTGGGGATGACCCAGGTCTTTGACGAGAACAACCGGATTATCCCGGTGACCGTCATCAAGGCCGGTCCCTGTGTCGTGACTCAAGTACGCAAGCCCGAAATTGACGGCTATTCAGCAATTCAAATCGGCTTCGGTGAGATCGACCCCCGCAAGGTCAATCAGCCTGATCGCGGCCACTTCGCCAAGGCAGGCGTGACGCCACGGCGCCATGTTGCTGAAATCCGCACCGACGATGCACAGTCCTACGAGATCGGGCAAGAGATCACGCTCGATATTTTCGAGGCAGGCCAGATCGTCGACGTGACCGGCACCAGCAAGGGCAAGGGCTATGCCGGCGTCATGAAGCGCCACGGCTTCCACGGTGTGTCGGCCTCCCACGGCGCGCATCGTAACCACCGCAAGCCGGGCTCAATCGGTGGCTGCGCCACCCCGGGCCGGGTATTCAAAGGTATGCGGATGGCTGGCCGGATGGGTAACGAGCGGGTCACCACCATGGGATTGAAGGTTCACCGCGTTGATATCGAAAAGGGTCTGCTGCTGATCAAAGGCGCGGTTCCAGGCAACGCAAAAGGCATTGTTTATGTTCGCAACTCGGTTAAGGTCGAGATGGCATCGAAGGTTGGTGCGTCCAAGTGACTAACTTGACTCTCGACGTCCTCGATACCGACGGCAAGAAGACGGGCTCAGTTGACCTGCCCGAGGCAGTATTCGACGCACGGGCCAACGTCTCGCTGATGCATCAGGTGGTTGTTGCGCAACTTGCAGCAAAACGCCAGGGCACTTCGAAGTCCAAGGATCGCGGGGAGACCCGGGGCGGTGGCGCAAAGCCTTACCGCCAAAAAGGCACCGGCCGCGCACGTCAGGGCTCCACGCGTGCGCCACAATTTGTCGGCGGTGGCACCGTCCACGGCCCGCAACCGCGTAGCTACGCGCAGAAGACTCCCAAGAAGATGAAGGCTGCAGCTCTTCGCGGTGCTCTTTCTGATCGCGCTCGCGGGGGCTTGTTATTTGTGATTTCACAGATCGCCCAGGATGAGTCAGTCAAGACCAAGGCAGCAGTCGCAGCCATTCGGGCAGTCACTCCACTGGTCGATACGCCGAAAAAGCGCGTTCTGGTGGTCCTCGGGCGTGACGACCTTGCAAGTTGGGTTTCGCTGCGTAATGTGCCCAATGTGCATCTGCTTGTTGCCGACCAACTCAACACCTATGACGTGCTCGTCTCTGATGCCGTTGTTTTCACTCGCGACGCGCTCGGGGAGTTCCTTGAGGGCAAAGCAGTTCTGAGTGACAGCGCGCCGCAGATCGACCAGGCGCCTGCATCGCCCGACGCAACTGACGAGGCGCCGTACGGCGAAGGCTCGCATGGCCCGCTTGCAGATGATGCGGCGCCTGAGGGTTTCGACATCAAGGGCAACGCCGATTCGATGCTTTATCACCTTCCGGGTACCGCCTTTTATGACCGCACCATTGCTGAAGTCTGGTTCGACTCCGCGCAGCGCGCTGAGGCTGCCGGCTTTGCATTGCCACCGAGTCAGAGCGATAAGGAAGAGGGCGATAAATAATGAGCGCCAATCCAAGAGACATCCTCATCAAGCCGGTCATCTCTGAGAAAAGTTATGGCCTGCTTGAGGAGAACAAATACACGTTTATCGTTGCCCCTCACGCCAACAAGACCCAGGTCAAGATCGCGGTGCAGCAGATCTTCGGTGTCAAGGTGCTGTCGGTCAATACCCATAATCGCCCTGGCAAGACCAAGCGCACTAAGTTCGGCATCGGCAAGCGCAAAGACACCAAGCGCGCCATTGTGACCTTGGCCGAGGGTGACCGCATCGATGCCTTCGGCGGTCCGGTCGGCTAGCGCCGACCCGACAGCTACGAGTTAGAAGAAGCGAGAAAAATATGGCTATCCGTAAGTACAAGCCGACGACGCCGGGTCGTCGCGGGTCGAGCGTCTCAGACTTTGCTGAGATCACCCGCACCACCCCTGAGAAGTCGCTGGTACGTCCGCTGCACAATAAAGGCGGACGCAACTCTCAAGGCAAAATCACCACCCGTCATCAGGGTGGCGGTCACAAACGTGCCTACCGTGTGATTGACTTCCGTCGCGCCGACAAGGACGGTGTGCCGGCCACGGTCGCACACATCGAATACGACCCAAACCGCACTGCCCGCATCGCGTTGTTGCATTACGCCGATGGGGACAAGCGCTACATCATCGCTCCGGTGCGCTTGGCTCAAGGGGCGGCCATTGAATCCGGTCCGGCTGCTGACATCAAGGCTGGCAATAACCTGCCGCTACGCAACATTCCGACCGGTACCATCGTGCACGCGATTGAGCTTCGCCCCGGTGGCGGCGCCAAGATCGCTCGGTCCGCTGGTGCCTCAGTGCAGCTAGTTGCCAAGGATGGCGCTTATGCACAGCTACGGATGCCGTCCGGAGAAATTCGCAACGTTGATGCTCGCTGCCGCGCGACGATCGGTGAGGTCGGAAATGCCGAGCAGTCGAATATCAACTGGGGCAAGGCCGGTCGCATGCGCTGGAAGGGCAAACGCCCAAGCGTCCGCGGTGTCGCCATGAACCCGGTTGACCACCCACACGGTGGTGGCGAGGGCAAGACTTCGGGTGGTCGTCACCCGGTTAACCCCGCAGGCAAGCCAGAGGGCCGCACGCGCAAGCGCAAGGCCAGTGACCAGCTCATCGTTCGTCGGCGCCGTACCGGCAAGAAGCGTTAAGGACTAGATACTCATGCCACGTAGTGTCAAAAAAGGCTACTTCGTCGATGACCACCTGCTCAAAAAGGTCGACGTTCAGAACGAGAAGAACACCAAGAACGTGATCAAGACTTGGTCGCGGCGCTCGACAATCATCCCTGACATGCTCGGACACACTTTTGCAGTGCATGACGGCCGCAAGCACGTGCCGGTGTTTGTCAACGAAGCAATGGTTGGTCATAAGTTGGGCGAATTTGCACCGACTCGCACTTTCCGGGGCCACATCAAAGATGACCGCCGATCGCGCCGCGGCTAAGACCGCACTTCATCGTTCGATTACGATCCACAACTTTCGATCAACCAAGCAAGGGGAAAGCGAATGAACGCAGGGCCAGCCGCTGCGAACGACCTCCAGGTCGTCCGCGCTCGGGCTCGCTTCGTGCGAGTCACGCCGATGAAGGCGCGTCGCGTCATCGACCTGATCAGGGATCTGCCAACGGCAGAAGCGCTGACCGTGCTGGAGTTCGCTCCTCAGTCAGCAAGCGAGCCGGTCGCCAAGGTGCTCGTGAGCGCGATTGCCAATGCCGAGCAAAACCATCGGCTAGATGCGCACACGCTCGTCGTGCATCGCGCATATGTCGACGAGGGCCCGACCATGAAGCGGTTTCGGCCGCGTGCTCAAGGTCGTGCCTTCCGGATTCGTAAACGCACCAGTCACATCACCATCGAGGTCGTATCCGTTGCGGCGTCGAAGCAAGCCAAAAAGACGTCCAGCGCGAAGGGGAGTGCCCGCTAGTGGGTCAGAAAGTAAACCCGCATGGTTTCCGACTCGGTATCACCACCGAATGGCGATCCCGTTGGTTCGCCGATAAGCAATACGCGGAGTACGTAAAAGAAGACGTCGCGATCCGCCGCCTGATGAATAAGGGCATGGAACGCGCCGGAATCTCTCGTGTCGATATCGAGCGCAC
The DNA here is from genome assembly GCA_039923595.1 of Antricoccus sp. Classification (GTDB taxonomy): domain Bacteria; phylum Actinomycetota; class Actinomycetes; order Mycobacteriales; family Antricoccaceae; genus Antricoccus. The sequence continues at coordinate 4,963 of JBDTCL010000309.1, forward strand.
CCGTGACCGAGTGCGCGTCGACATCCATACCGCTCGACCCGGCATTGTTATCGGTCGTCGCGGCGCTGAGGCTGAGAGACTGCGCGGTGAATTAGAGAAACTCACCAGCAAACAGGTCCAGCTGAACATTCTTGAGGTGAAGAATGCCGAGGCGGATGCCAAACTCGTTGCCCAAGGCATTGCTGAGCAGCTCTCTAGCCGAGTGGCATTCCGCCGCGCGATGAAGAAGGCCCAGCAGTCGGCGATGCGCTCTCCTGGTGTTCAAGGCATCCGGATTCAGTGTGGTGGTCGTCTTGGCGGTGCAGAAATGTCGCGCTCAGAGTTCTATCGCGAAGGTCGAGTTCCGCTGCACACTCTTCGTGCCAACATTGACTTTGGCACCTATGAGGCGCGTACGACGTTTGGTCGTATCGGCGTCAAAGTATGGATCTACAAGGGCGATATCACCAAGAGCAAAGCCGAGCGGGATGCTGCCGAGGCAGCGCTCAGCGAGCACCGTCGGCAGCGACCAGATCGTCGTCCGCGCCGTTCTGGTTCGTCTGGTACGACCGGAACCAGTACCGAAGCGGGTCGCGCTGCCGCGCAGGCCAGTTCCGGGCCAGCGGTCACCGAGGCAGCTCCTGCTGAAGTTGTAGCTCCTGCTGAAGTTGTAGCTCCTGCCGAAGTTGCAGCCCCTGCTGAAGTTGCTGTGCCCGTCGAAGCTGCAGTGGCGACCGCACCCGCTCAGGCGCCTGAGACCACCGCGCCGAGCACTGAGTCGAAGGACGCATAAACCATGCTAATTCCCCGCAGAGTCAAGCACCGCAAGCAACATCACCCGACTCGTCGAGGTGCCGCCTCGGGTGGCACGCGGGTCACGTTCGGCGACTACGGCATCCAGGCATTGGAACCGGCTTACGTGACTAACCGGCAGATTGAGTCCGCTCGTATCGCGATCAACCGGCATATCAAGCGTGGCGGCAAGGTCTGGATCAATATCTTCCCTGACCGCCCGTTGACCAAGAAGCCGGCTGAAACACGAATGGGTTCTGGTAAGGGTTCACCTGAGTGGTGGATCGCTAACGTCAAGCCCGGCCGAGTTGTCTTCGAGATGTCTTATCCCAATGAGCAAATCGCCCGCGAAGCTCTTCGCCGCGCGATACACAAGCTCCCGATGAAGTGCCGCGTCGTGGCGCGAGATAGCGAGTTCTAAATGGCAGTCGGTACTTCACCGTCAGACCTGCGAGAGCTGGAGAATGACGAGCTTGAGACTCGGTTGAACGAGTCGAAAGAAGAGCTTTTCAACCTCCGCTTCCAGGTCGCGACCGGGCAGCTAGATAACAATAAGCGGCTTAAAGCCGTCCGTAGCGACATTGCGCGCATCTACACGATCCTGCGCGAACGTGAGTTGGGCCTGGCCGTTGCACCGAGCGAAAGCAGTGGAAGCTAATGGCTGAAGAAAACGAAATCATGGATAACGAGGTCGGCCATGGCGGCGCGCGCAACTACCGAAAGGTACGTAGTGGCCTCGTCGTCAGCGACAAAATGGACAAAACGGTCGTTGTCAGCGTCGAAGATCGGGTGAAGCACCCGCTCTACGGCAAAATCCTGCGCCGTACCAGCAAGTTGAAGGTTCACGATGAGAACAACCAAGCCGGTATCGGCGATCGTGTTCGCATTATGGAAACCCGGCCACTGAGTGCCACCAAGCGGTGGCGCGTTGTGGAGATTCTCGAGAAGGCCCGCTAAAGCGCAGCCTTTGCACGATCAGTATTTCGCAGTAGTACCAACCGAGCCGTTCGGCCAGGCTCTCGGTATCACGAGAGAACCAGCAGACAAGGGAGAAACAGTGATTCAGCAGGAGTCGCGACTACGTGTCGCCGACAACACCGGAGCCAAGGAAG
>JBDTCL010000310.1:0-6234 GCA_039923595.1 Antricoccus sp.
ACCTTGCGGGGATCAGACCACGGAATTGGCATGTTCTTCCGGGCATAGGCAAGAATCTGCGGAATGCCGTCGGGGTCCATAAAGCCCAGCTGCACATAAATCAGCCGGATACCTGAATCGCTAAACGAGTCGTCGACCGTTACCTGTTCGTCGGGCAAGACATAAGGCGCCTTCACCCAACTGATCGAAATAATCACCGTGTGTTCATGGAGTATGTGGTTGAAGTGAACATTCGCCCGTAGTGCCAACGGTGTGGTTTTCGGCGTCGCTTGCAAAAACACCGCCGTGCCTGGAACACGTTGCAGGTCTTCGGCCAGAAGCGTCGCCACGAACGAATCGAGTGGACCTTCGACTTCTGTTCTGCGTGCGGTGACGACGTCCCGGCCGCGCTGCCATGTCGTCATTACGGTGATCAAGACGGTCGCGATCACCAGCGGGAGCCAGCCGCCGCTGACGATCTTGGCCAGATTCGCAACCAAGAACAGCGATTCAAGGCCGCCGAAGACGACCCCGATCACCACGAGGCGCCACGTCGGCCAGTGCCATCGTTTGTGTGCGATCGTCAGTAGCAAAATTGTCGTAAGTACGAAGGTTCCAGTTACTGCAAGCCCGTATGCCGATGAGAGTCGCGAAGACGATCGGAAAATTAGAATGAGGATGAGCACGCCGCCGAGCAGCAACCAGTTGACAATTGGCATATAAATCTGGCCACCGGCCGCTGCCGAGGTGTGTTTGACTTTCAGGCGCGGCATCAGTCCGGATCTGATCGCTTGCTGCGTCATCGAGAACGCTCCGGTGATCACTGCCTGCGAGGCAATGACCGTCGCCATGGTGGCGAGCACCACCAGGGGTAATCGGACGCCTGAAGGCGCCATGAGAAAGAACGGATTCGTAGCCGCCGACCGGTGCTCTAGCAACAGGCCAGCTTGGCCCAGATAATTCACAATCAACGCCGGAAATATCAAAAAGAACCATGATCGGCGAATGGCGAGCTGACCAAAATGCCCCATATCCGCATATAACGCTTCAGCACCTGTGACCGACAAGACCACCGCGCCCATGGCGACAAGTGCGATACCAGCATGGTCAAAGATGAAGCCGAAGGCGTACGTCGGTGAGATCGCGAGTAATACCTTGGGCGCTGCCACGATGTGGGGCAATCCAAGTGCGACCAGCACGAGAAACCACAACACCATGATCGGCCCGAAGGCCCGACCAATGCGGTGGGTGCCCCATCTTTGTACGACGAACAATACGATGATGATGACAATGGCGATCCATATCGCATACTTGGACACCGATGGTGCGGCGACCTCAAGCCCTTCAATCGCCGATAGCACTGAGATAGCTGGAGTGATGAGGCTATCGCCATAGAACAGCGCTGCTGCAACGATGCCGAGCATAATCACCGCACGCCCCCAGTGACCGCGATTGCGCTTCAACGCACGCTGTGCCAAAGAGGCAAGTGCAATCACGCCGCCTTCGCCGTCGTTATCAGCTCGAAGGACGATCAGAACATACTTGAATGACACGACGATCGTGACTGACCAGAAAATGAGCGATGCGATGCCCATGACGTCGGAGGCAGACGTCGAAACCGCTGCATGATCGATCGAAAATGCCGACTGCACCGCATAGAGCGGGCTAGTGCCGATGTCCCCGAATACGACACCAATTGCGCCCACGACAGTTGCTGCCGCGACCTGATTAGTGCTGTCCGCGCGTGGATTAGCCATTAGATTTAAGCGCCGCCGATTCGGAAGTATTTCGTTGTCATAGAGACGGTATGTCGCTATCGGTGAACTGAATAGATCACTCCGAGCAGATCACATTTCGCGGGCTGATAGCGTCGAAGACCTCATTACATAATCTCGCTCCTAAGGGGAAATCACCGTGAGCGCAACACCTATTAAGGTCGGTGTCACCGGCGCGGCCGGCCAGATCGGCTATAGCCTGCTATTTCGCATCGCCAGTGGCGCAATATTTGGCCCCGATCAGCCTGTCGAGCTGCGGCTCCTGGAAATCACCCCCGCGCTCAAAGCCCTCGAAGGCGTCGTCATGGAAATTGACGACTGCGCCTTTAGCACACTTGCCGGCGTCGAAATCGGAGATGATGCACGCACGATCTTCAATGGCGTCAACCAGGCGCTGTTGGTCGGTGCCAGACCACGTGGGCCAGGAATGGAACGCGGCGATTTGCTGGAGGCCAATGGCGGTATTTTTGCACCGCAGGGCAAGGCGCTTAACGAGGTAGCCGCCTCGGACATTCACATCACGGTGACCGGTAATCCCGCGAACACCAACGCACTGATCGCAATGAGCAACGCACCGGACATTGATAAGCGCCGGTTCTCCGCTCTCACCCGGCTCGATCACAACCGTGCCATCAGTCAGCTCGCGGCTAAAACTGGAGCCAGCGTGTCCGATATCAAGAAGATGACGATCTGGGGCAATCACTCGGCGACCCAATACCCCGATGTGTTTCACGCAGAAATCGGTGGCAAAAATGCTGCCGAACTGATCAACGATCAGCAGTGGCTGGCGGAGTCGTATATCCCGACAGTAGCCAAGCGAGGCGCTGCGATTATTGATGCCCGGGGTGCCTCGTCCGCTGCCTCGGCAGCGTCGGCAACAATCGACCATGCACGAGACTGGGCGCTCGGCACCGCTGAGGGCGACTGGGTCTCCATGTCGGTCTGCTCAGACGGTTCGTACGGCGTCACTGAAGGACTTATCAGTTCGTTCCCGGTCACCGTTACCGGCGGCGAATGGCAGATCGTGCAGGGGCTCGACATCAACGATTTTTCGAGGGCGAAAATCGATGCCTCAGTCAAGGAATTGACCGAAGAGCGGGACGCGGTGCGAAAACTAGGTCTGATCTAGAGCTAACTGCATGCTAAGGAGTCCGGTCGCGTTTGCGACCGGACTCCTTCGTTTTCTTTAGACTAGGACCCATGCCTCCCACAGCCGCACAAGTGCGGCAGCGGCGACTCACCGTCACCCTCAGCGTGTGCGCCCTCGTCATCGGCTGCCTCATCTGGGCCTGGCCAGCTGCGAAGGAACCGGTAGCGCCACAAGGACCATCGAGCACACAGCAATTTATCAGCAGCGTTGCAGCGCCAGCGCAACAAAGTCAGGCGCAGTTTGCGGTCCCAGCGTCGGTGACGATCGCCCAAGCGATTTTGGAGTCTGACTGGGCAAGTTCGCCGTTGACGCAGAAAGGAAATGCCTACTTTGGCATCAAATGCACAGGTAACGACGGACCGTATGCGACCGGTTGCCTGGGTCAGCCAACGACGGAGTGTGACACAACGGGTGTGTGCAGCGACCAGGTCGCCCAGTTCCGCACCTATGCCACGATTGGTGATTCATTCCGTGATCACGGAAGTCTGTTAGCGACTGCGACGCGCTATGCGAAAGCATTCCAATTTAGCGGTAGTCCAGACAGCTTCGCTCAAGCGATCGCTGTGGCTGGCTATGCCACCGATCCGGCGTACGCCGGCAAATTGATTTCCCTCATGCAGCAGTACAACTTGTATCGGTACGATGTCGCCTCGAGTTAGGGTCAGCTGGCTCTAACCTGCTGTGCCGTACGCTGCTGGGTTTCGCCCTTTTTCCTCGAGCGTCCAGCGATCCAGAAGGTGAGGAACATTGCTAAAGCCGTGGCGGCAAGCGGCAGAATTTGACCGATGGTGTATGCGGTATCGAACGAGGCGACGTTGACCACGACGACACGGATGGTCGCCTCGATAACGAAGATGAGCCCCCAAACGACCGTGATGACGCGTTGCGTCCTTCGGAATGCCGGATATTTGTCCCAGAGTTCGCTCCACCAAGCGATACCTTCGGACGTGCCACCGGTGGCAAATCGCTGACCGAACCAATAACATAGCGGCTTAGGAAATAGCAGACTACCGAGAAAGATCAGCCCGATAATCCCGGTGACGAACGAATCCTTATAGAGCAGGATTTTCGCATCGTGACTGCCGAATAATGCAACTGCTGCCGAGAGCAGCGCAAAAAGCAGGATCGCGATCGAAGCGCCATTGATGGTCTTGGACCGAAAGAACATCACAACTGCGCCGATAACCGGCGCGCTCCCGGACCATAGATAAGCGGCAAACTCGGTCGCTCCGTGCGATCGCGCTATCTGGAAAATTGCGATGCTTGCGCCGATCTCGAAAACCGTGAGCAGGATCGAGAAGAGAACGTCACCTCTTGGGATCGGTGGTCGCTTTAGTTGTTCATCCTCAGCCATATTTCGCATTCTGCCAAAGCTGATGTGAATTAACAGTAAACAAATATACCAATATGTGTCACGGTTGGCGACAGTTTAGACATAGATCGACGAGTTATGAATTGGTCCGATCGGTAAGGATGAGCGGTGCCCCAGCTTGACTGATTGCAATGGTGTGTTCCGAATGCGCCGTCCGGCAGCCGTCAGCGCTACGCAACGTCCAGCCGTCTGGATCGGTATAGATCTGATCGGTGGTGTGCATCAACCAGGGCTCAATGGCAATCACCAAGCCGGGCTTGAGTTTGTAACCACGGCCCGCTCGCCCATTGTTGGGCACATGTGGATCGCCGTGCATAACCCGGCCCACACCATGCCCGCCGAAATCGGTATTGACCGAATACCCCGCGTCGTGCGCCACGGCGCCAATTGCCGCAGAAATATCGCCAATGTGATTTCCATTCACTGCTATGGCAATCGCCGCCTCAAGGGCAGTCATTGTGACATCGATCAGGTGCTGATCCTCAGCGCGCGGGGTGCCAACGATGAAGCTCAATGCAGAGTCGGCAACCCAGCCATCGACTGAGACTGCAAAGTCAAGCGTGAGCAGGTCACCGTCTTGTAGCCGGTAAGAATGCGGCAGTCCATGCAGCACTGCGTCGTTGACTGACGTACAGATGACCTTGCCGAACGGGGAGGCACCGAAGGACGGATGGTAGTCGATATAACAGCTTTGCGCGCCGCGCGCGCGGATCATCTCGTGCGCCCTCGCGTCGATCTCGAGCAGATCGGTGCCCACTTGGGTCTCACGCTGGAGGGTGGTGAGGACATCGGCCACAAAGCGGCCGGCGGGTCGCATCTCATCGACCTCACGAGGTGATAGGTATTCGATCACTTCGCGACGGGCTGCGGTCCGTCGTATCCCTCAATGACGATGCTATCGGCGATTGACACGTCGTCTCTGATGGCCTTTGCGATCTGGTACTCCGGTGAGTTCCAGCAATCCAACGCCGCCTGATAGGACGGAAATTCAATGACCACATTTCGGCCACGAGGGGTGCCTTCGACTGACTTATAGGTACCACCGCGCACCAGGAATCGGCCTTCGTACTTAGCGAACGCGACGGCATTTGCGGCGACGTACTTTTGATATTGCGCATCGTCGCTCACGTCTACCCGAGCGACCCAGTAGCCCTTATTCATAGCGCTTTCCTCTCCTCATTGCCCTGTTACTGCTCCAGTTCATCTCAGGCAGGCCCATTACGCTGCAGCACCGAACATAGCCGATTGATTCCTTCGACAACGACCTCTGGTGCGTTTGACGCGAATGACAGTCGCATCGTGCCGCGATCTGGGCAGGTGGGATAGAACGCCGCACCAGGAACGTAGACCACTCCCTCGTCGATCATGGCTGGCAATAACTGCTCAGTGTCAAAACCAGCGGGCAACTGGACCCAAGTAAACATGCCACCCTCAGGTTTGGTCATCTGCGAGCCTGCAGGCAGACCGGTAGCGAGTTGGTCGACCATCGCATCGCGTCGCTCTCGATAGACCGCGCGTATTCGACTCAACTGCATCTCTAGATCAGCGTGGGCCAGATAGTGCGCGGCCGCAAGTTGATTGACACTTGAGGTGTGAAAGTCCGCAGCCTGTTTCGCGACTGTCATCGCTCGCAACAGTTCCTCTGGGCCATGGACCCAACCGACCCGCATACCGGGTGCGATGAGTTTGGAAAGCGTGTTGAGCACGACGCTCCGACCGCGCATTCTCGGATCAGCTGAGATCGGAACGGGCCGTTCATCGGTGAATCGCAATTCTGAGTAGGGATCATCCTCTGCCAACAACACATTGTTGCGCTCAAGGATCTGCGCCACCGCGGCCCGCCGCGGCGCCGACATCGTGCGGCCAGACGGATTTTGAAATGTGGGTATTAGATAGACCAGTTTAGGTCGGTGCGTCTTGATGGCCGCCTCTAAAGCGACCGGATCAATCCCTTCATC
>JBDTCL010000311.1:0-19463 GCA_039923595.1 Antricoccus sp.
CCGCGGTCATGCTTGGTGTCGCGCTGCGGCTGTCGGCGATCGCTGGCACCGTGATGATGCTGCTGATGTGGGTTGCGGAATGGCCACTGGCAATCACGAACTCTGCCGGTAAACCCAGCGGATCGACCAACCCGATCATCGACTACCACATCATCTACGCCCTCGCGCTGATCGTGGTCGCGGCCACCGCGGCAGGTCGGACGTGGGGCTTTGGACGCACCTGGGAGAAGCTTCCCGTTATCGAGCGGAACCGCTGGCTGGTCTGATCTGCCGAGCTCCGCCGGCCGGATCGATCGGCCGGTAACGCAGTTGTCCAGTCCGCGACACGACGCTCAGAAAGGCTGCACAGATGACCACGACGACGCGCTCCGACCCGGTGGTGGTCGGGATCGACGGATCAGACAACTCCACGCAGGCGCTGCAGTGGGCTGCTGAATACGCGCGACGATACGAGTTGCCACTCGTGGCGATAGCGGCCTGGGGACTCCCGACGGCCGGCGGCTACTCGCCCTACTACTCGAGCCAGGATGACCACTCTGACGAGCTTCAGACCGACGCCCAAACCATGCTCGAGAGGACCATCCGAGAGGCGGGCATGGACGAGGCCCAAGTCCAGACGCGCGTGATACGTGGCCACCCAGCGAAGGTGTTGCTCGCCGCAGCGGAGGCCGCGCAGCTACTGGTCGTCGGCTCCCGCGGACACGGTGGCTTCGTCGGGATGCTACTGGGCTCGGTGAGCCACCAGTGCACCCAGCACGCACCATGCCCGGTGGTCGTCGTACCCGCTGAGCAGGTTACGCAACCAGCAAGCAGCTCATAAGCGCAGACCGTGAACACTTCGAGCTAATAGCGAGCGCTGATGACGTGAACCAACAGCCGCTTCGCCGATTATGAAGCGAGGATGTGCCTCCCGCGGCGCGCCGCGGGACCGTGCTGCAGGCTGTTTCGCCTGGTTGTACGAGCTGGCTTGGGGTGACCCGCCCGCTCCCAGTTGACTCTGTAGATCAGGAGCAGTTGCGACGGTAGCCGAAGTAAGCTCTGAGGGATCGTGGACGAGCATCGCGTTGAACATGAGGCTCACGTTGCGCGAAGTCGAGCTAGGCCGCACGACGATCACGCTCTGTATTGGCTGCGTTGACCGCAAGGCGTGCTGGCCTAGCCGTATCACCGCGGTGATTGATGGCGGCTCAACGTTTGGAACCGCAGCTTGATCGTCGCGTTCGGCAACGCGAGCATGAACCACAAGACCCTAAGGTCGCGAACTTCAGTCACCCGTCTGGTGATTAGCTCAGGGGCGCCACTAAGTGGTGGCTGCCGAGCTGTCTGGAAGCCGAGCGCTGCACCTCGAGCACGCTGAAGATCCGTTGGATGGACCGAAATGGATGCCGCGCCATTTCGGCTATATCGGCGATGTAGGACCGAAACTGCTGGCCGACCGTGACCGGTTGCGGCCGTTCATCCGCAGATTCCTGGCCGCGACTCACTCGCACGTCATCATCGAAGGACCCGACGCGGCCAATCCTTAGCGGTGAGTCCGCATCGGCACATCTTTGAGCAACGTCGAATACTTCTATACCTGGATTTATGACAACCGGGGCGAGACAGCCAGGGTCCTCAACGACCGCGGTGGTTGGAAGTGGATCCGGAGCACGGCGCCCTGTTTTGACCTGGGGCAATCCGCGTCTGTCCAACAAACGCAGTGAGGACATTGTGCGCAGATTCTCACGGTGCCTGCCACCGACGGTGCAATCGGCGATATTTCCGCGTTTCCTCAAACACCACTGCGGGTTGCGGTCGCTTAGTGCCGCCATCCTGTCCGCCAGGGGCAGATCCGGTATCGCGCAGTGGACAGTATCCGGCGCCGGATGGAGTCAGGCGAGGTCACGGTGCCCGATCCTGGCTAACGCGAGCATGATCCCCGCAGCGGTGAGGCATAGGAGTATGAGCTGCGGTGCGGCGCCGGTGGTCGGAGCTACGCCGGACGTGGTATGACCGAACATGCTCAGATCAATGATCCGGTCTGGAACTCGAAACACCCCGCCGAGCATGGTGAGTGTGCCACCGATGGCCAAGGGTAACCATGCCAACCAGGCCGCGCGCGGGATCGCCGCCGTGACGACGGCTGCACACGCGATGACCAGTGCTAGGGCGGGCCATTGGTCCACGACGCCATGGAGCGCTGCGCCGAAAACTTGATCACCGGGGATAACTGATGTGGCCACCAAGGCCGTAGCTAAGCCCGTGAGGGTGAGGATGAGGATGCTGCTCGCTAGCGTGACCAGCAGATAGGCCTTGAGCAGTGCTGACGGCCGGGTTCCGGTGCTGCGGATGTGCTCGGCCAGCCCGCTGTTCTCGTCGCGGATTGTCTGGGTCACAAGTGTCACCGTTACGGCCGACAACACGAGTGCGAGCACAGTGCCGCTGTAGACGAAGTACTTCGTCCCTGGATCCGTGCCGGTGATTTGGGCGCCGAGCAAACCGCCGCCTATGCGGCCGGTGCGCGCATTGTCGATGGTGGCCGAGCCCAAGTACGCGAAGCCCATTCCGCCCATCGCGACCAGGGCCGTGGTCCAATACAACCGAGCTTTGATTAAGCGCCAGACCAGACCATAAGTAGTGTGCACATGCAGTCGCGAGGAACGATGCGAGGCGGAGTGGAGCAGGCTCGCGTTGAGATCGTGGTGCTGCGCTACGGCGACGGCAACGCACGCGAGCGCGACGGTCTCGATCAGCGCGGGGGCTAGCGCCATAACGCGGTCCAGCATGAACGGGTCGGCCACGCTACGCAGCGCCATCGGGCTCAGCCATCTTAGCCACAGAATAGGGCCTGAGTCAGCAACTGCGCGGATCACGACACCCACTGCGACTAGCGCGCCACCGGTGGAGGCGGCCGCCCGCGAGGTCGGAACGAGCTGGGCGATCAACGCGGTGAGCATGCCGGTGACCGTGAACGTGAGGGCTACGACGAGGCCGAGGACACCTGCGCCGGCCCAGTCCACGCCGTTTATTTTTCCGGTGTAAAGACCGGTGGCGAGCGTGCAAGCCAGCCCAACTACGAAACCCGTTGCGCAGAGGAAGGCGACGGCCGCAACCGCGAGCGTGCGAGAAGACAGTCCGGATCCACGCCCGAGCTCAAAGGTGCTGTCCTCGTCAAGCCGGCGAGTCAGACTAACCGCGAGGAGCACCGCCATCACCGCAGCGATAAGGGTGAGGAATGTCCCAAGTTCCCAGCTGAACATCTGGCCGGGTGTGCCCGGCGACCCGAGCCGACCGTAGAGCACGGTCGTTGCGGCATTGTGCTGGGCCGCCGAGGTCGCAGCCGCCCGGTCCTGGTCGGTCAAGTAGGTAGCTGCGTAGGTTGGCGGCCCGGCGGCCGACAGGAGGCCGACGATGAGAATCCACGCCAGCATCCAGCTCCGGTTGCGTCGCCAGAAGAGCTGTAGCAGGGCGCTCATCGCGCGAGGACCTCGTAGTGACGCAAGAACAGGTCCTCAAGTGTCGCGGGTGTGCAGGTAATCGAGTCGGCTCCGGCCGCGAGCAGCTCGCCCAGCGCGGCGCCTACGGACGCCACGGATGCCCGGATCGTAAGTGGCCAAACGGTCGCGTCGGAGGTACTAGTCTCCGATGTACCAGGGTCGAACGCACCAGGAACCTCGATGCCAAGCCGGATCAGCGATTCGAACAGCGCGGATCGTCGACCGACCGGCACCGCGGCGGTGATCGTGGACGAAGCAAGGTGGCGCATCTGGGCCACCTTGCCGCTCTCCACGACGCGACCGTCCTTGATAATCGTGACCGACTCGCAAAGCTGGTCGACCTCGCTGAGGATGTGACTCGACAACAGCACCGTCCTGCCTTCGGCGGCAGCGGCGCGCACTTCAGAAGAGAAAACCGTCTCCATGAGTGGGTCGAGCCCAGCGGTGGGCTCATCGAGCACCAGCAGGTCTGTGCGGGCAGCAAAGGCGGCCACCAAGATCACCTTCTGTCGGTTGCCCTTAGAGTAGGTGCGGACTTTGCGGCTCGGGTCGAGCGCGAAAACGTCCACAAGGCGCCGTTCGGCGACTGGGTCGTATCGACCACGCATTCCCGCCAGCGCATCAAGGACCTCTTGACCGGTCAGGTTCGGCCACAGCTGTACCTCTCCGGGCACATACGAGACACGGCGCGTCACCTCAGCCGGATGCTCCTCGGGGTCAAGCCCGAGGACCCTCACCGAGCCTGCGGTGCGATGGTAAAGACCAAGCAGGATCCGGATCGCGGTGCTCTTGCCGGAACCGTTAGGGCCAAGGAAGCCATGCACTTCGCCGCCTCGCACCCCCAGGTGCAGACCGTCCAGGGCGCGGAAGGAACCGAAGGTCTTCACCAACCCGTTAGCCTCGACAGCGAGGGATTGGTCGGGAAAATTCATGGCGATCTCCAGGCTTCGATCGCGTCGGTGAGATGGCGCCGCATGGCGCCACCCAACCGCCGGCCCCGCTGGTCGGTGGTTCTGTCATAGAGCGTGTATAGCCGCGCCAGCACCTCAAGGTCGATCGAGGCCGCGATTTCGGGAAGTCGGTCGCCCACTCTGCTTCGCATCCGAGCAACGTTGGCCGCAGCCAGGTTCTCGATGTCCTCATCCGTGAGCTCGTCGGCAGTGAGGCTGGCTGCAAAGGCGTCCAGGCCTTGCCGCAGCGACTCGGGAGTGGCACCTAAGAAGAGCACCTCGGCCTCTGGGGGAACCTCGCCACGGAAGTAGGCAAGCTCAACAAAGTCACGTTCCTCGCGCACAGCTAAACGAGTGTGCTCGTTCGTGGCAGCAGCTTCGAGTTCGGAATAAAACTCACCGACTACTGCGGGCAGTGGCGTCAGGGGGCCACCATCGACAACTGAAGAGAGCAGAGCGGCAAGCCGGTCGCGTTGACCCGTCAGATCAGTCAGCCGCGACTCAAGAGCCTGCAGTGCACCGCGCAGGTCCGCGACCACCTGCAGGCCGACAGGCTCGCGGGATCCGGCGTCCTCGTCCACGTGCAGCATTTGGGCGATTTGACCAAGCGTGAGACCTGAATCTGCCAGCCACCGGATCCGCGTGAGCCGGGCGACATGCGCCAGCCCGTATTCCCGGACGCCATCAACGACCGGAGGGATCGGCAGCAGCCGCACCGCGTGGTAATACCGCACGGTGCGTATGGTCACCCGGCATAGCTCGGCGAGCACCATCACCTTCATGAGACCAGCATGGCACTGTGACCCAACGTCACAGCAAGAGCAAGCGGTCCGCGCACCCACCGCCACCTTGACGAATCATCAGCGGCCGATGGTGCCGACGCTGCCGCGCCATTCTTAAGCGTGTTCGGAGCAGCGCCGCTAAAATACACCGATGTGAGGCAGGTGCGGACCGGGGAATGCTCCGGCCCGGGATCTGGCCAGTTCCAGCACGCTGGTCGGTCTCGGTTATCGCAACTCAGAGAGCACCGGAGTCGCGAAAGAGCATCACGAGTGAAATTCGCTGCAATCAAATCGGTTCGAGAAGGCAGCGCCCGTCAGCTGCTCGGCACGGTGATCTTCTGCGGCCCGCTGATGTACCGCCAGCTGGGCATTATTGATATGCCGCGGCGATGAGCTCACCGCATCGCATTCGGTGCCAGCCTCACGTGTGCCGACCCCTACGCGAGGCGGGTCATGATGCTTGAACATCGGCAAGATCCTCGGAAATATCGTCGGGAATATCGTCGGGAATATCGTCCGATATCAAGTATGCCTCCGCATCGCTTGCGCGCCAGGATGATTTCTTGTAACGCCAGAAGAGGAAGGGCGCACCGACGGTCAGCAGTAGTGAGGCTGCGAGCATCAGGATGAAGTACAGCCAGATCGGCGCATCGGTCGCGCTGGTAGGGAAGAGACCGACGCCAATGGCGAATGCCAGAGCGAGCAGTGCGACCCCAGATACGATTCAAATCCCCGTTGTACCACCAGGGATCATCACGGCGATGGGGATGCTCGGCCAGGGTCGCCCCCGGCAACGAGAATATTCAAAGGTGGCTGCCTTTTGGTGACATGAAGAGCGTGATGGGTGGTGGAGCTGTACCCTGACGCGCTCGTGGACAATACGCGGCAAACTGTAGGCACCTAGTTCCACTCAGATATGTCATCCGGAACGCTGCGATTGGGATGTCTCAGGTTTATCATTTCGTCTTTACAGCGAGCCAATGTTCAGCGTGTCCGGCGCTGGCGACAGATCGACAAGTGGGACGTCCGAGTCGGCAAGCCGGGTGGGGTCGATCCGAACGCGGCGGCGGATCAGGTCTTGCACTGATTTGATGCCCTCGTCCCAGCAATTGACGTGCATACCGGCGAGCAGCACGCCATCGGTTAGCCAGAACGCCTGGAAACTATGTGCGGTCAGGTCACCGCGGATGATCGGCTCGCCCGCGGTTGCGGCGTTGACCGATCCGGCGTACTCCATCCCGATGTCGTACTGGTCGGTGAAGAAGAACGGCACCGGATCGAACTGGGATGGGCGCTCAAGCATGGAGCGTGCGGCGATCTGGCCGTCCATCAACGCGTTGGCCCAATGCTCGACCCGGATCCGACGACCGTAGAGGGGATTGGCGACGCTCGCGACGTCACCGGCGGCGAACACGTCTGGGTCCACAGTGCGCATCTGCGGATCGACGCGCACGCCACCGTCTTCGGCCAACAGTTCGGCCTCGACCCACCCGACCTCGGGACGGACTCCGACACCAACGACCACGAGGTCGGCAGGAAGCTCGTGGTCATCACTAGTGACCACCGCCTTCACCGTGTTAGTACCGAGAAGACCGATGACACCACGACCGAACTGGAACCGCACACCGTGGCTACGATGTAGGTCGGCGAAAAAGCCGCCCATGTGGGTGCCCATGGAGGTCTGCAATGCAGTCTCGTTAGGTTCCACAACGGTGACCGGGCAGCCCTTTTCACGAGCTACGGCAGCTACTTCCAGCCCGATCCAGCCGGCGCCGACCACGACTACCTCGGGCGTCGCGTTTAGGGCGGTGCCTAGCGCTTGCGAGTCTTCTAAGGTGCGCAGGCTGAATACCCCGCCGAGCCCCGCCCCGGGCACATCCAAGCGTCGGGGGTGCGCGCCGGTCGCGATCAATAGCTTGTCGTAGCGCAACGTTGTACCGTCATCGAGACTGACCTCGTGCTCTGGTCTGTTCACTGAAACCGCGCGCCGACCGAGCCGAAGATCGATCCGTTGGTCGTCATACCATTGCTCGTCTCGCAATGACCCCTCGGACGTGTACGGGTCGCCCTTCAGGTAGGACTTCGACAATGCGGGGCGTTCATAGGGAAGGTGATCCTCCGCCGCGACGAGCACGATCGGTCCGTCGAAGCCCTCCTCACGCAGCGTCTGCACGGCCGTACCGCCTGCCTCACCGCCGCCGATGACTACAAACTCGTGTTGGGTTGGCATGATTTCCTCCTTGGCTCAGGGATGTAGTTGCTAGGCAGTCGTGTCGTTATCGGGCTTCCCCCTTGAAGTGCGGCGCTGTGGCATGGGCGTCACAGGTCGCTCAGCGCGAGCTCGAAGAAGACCTCCTGCGGCATCGCCTCGGTCGCGATATCGGCGTCGTTGTCAGGGCTGCCCTCGATGGCCTTGTCGAAGAGGGTGGAGTTCGAGGTGAGTCCAGTGATCGAGTGCTCGCTGCTGTAGGTGCGCGGGGTGTCGTCCTCGAGCAGGTTGCGGTTGACCCTGGCCAGCCACAGACCCTGGCCAGCCCTGTGCAACTGATGGGTTGGCTTCATAGCCGCTTCTTTCGATGTGCGGGTCATGATCTGACGATGCGGCGTGCCGCGTCAGCGATATGTCGGGCCGAGATGCCGGCCTCGTTCAGCAGCTCAGCTGGCGTTCCGGAGCCGGGCAGGTCGGCTACGGCCAGGTGAGCCATGTGCATCGCCGGTACGGGCGCATTGGCGAGAGCTTCCAGGACCGCGCTGCCCAGCCCGCCCTCGGGGTAGTGGTCCTCGACCACGACCAGGCGACTGCCGGTCACCTGGCAGGCCGCCACCAGCGCATCCCGGTCGATGGGCTTGATCGAGTAGGCGTCGATGACGCGCGCGGTGATGCCGGACTTGGCAAGTTCATCGGCGGCAGTCAGGCATTCGTGCAGCGTCACCCCGGCACCGATCAGGGCGACCTGATCGTCAGCTGCGGCCCGGTGCGTCTTGGAGCCGCCGACGACGAACGTCTCCTCGGGGGCATAGAGAACCGGATAAGCGCCGCGGGTGGTACGCAGGTAAACGATCCCGTCCGTGTCGGCCATCAGCGCGACCAGCGCAGCGGTGCAGGTGGCGTCGGCGGGGTAGAGTACAACGGAGCCGTGCACGGCGCGCATCGCTGCTATATCTTCTAAGGCCATTTGGGAGGGCCCATCCTGGCCGATCTCAACACCGGCGTGCGAGCCGACCAGACGGATATTCACCTGCGAGATGCCGGCCATTCGGATGAAGTCGTAAGCGCGGGAGAAGAACACCGCGAATGTTGACGCGAACGGAATGTAACCACGCACCGCGAATCCGACGGCGGTGGCGACGAGTTGACATTCGGCGATGAACATCTCGAAATAGCGCTCGGGCGCGACTTTGCCGAACTCCTCGGCATGGGTGGAGTTGCCCACCTCGCCATCGACGACCACGATCTCAGGACGTGCAGCCAGAGCAGCGATGACATCGCCGAAGGCGACGCGGGTCGCGACCTTTTCACCCAGCTCGTATGTCGGCAACGAGATCGCGGCTGCAGGGTTGGGCGTGATCGCCGATGTACCTGGTTGGGGATGCTGCGTGCTGATGTGCACGTCGGTTCTCCCGCCGAGGGCGGCAATCGCACGATCGGCCATTTCCCGGGGTAGGGCCTTGCCGTGCCAGCCATTCTTATCCTCGATCTCGGGCACGCCTTTGGCCTTGACTGTGCGGGCGAGCAGCACAGTCGGCTGGTCCACACTCGCGCGAGCTTGACTGAGCGCCTCGTCGATGGCGGCTGGATCGTGCCCGTCAATGATCAGTGGGCGAGCGCCGAAGGCTTCGACTCTGTTGGCGTAACGGTGCACGTCCCACTCCAGCTCGGTCGGTCCGCGCTGTCCGAGACGGTTGATGTCGATGATGGCGGTGAGGTTTCCCAGCTGGTAGTAGCTGGCCTTGTCCAGCGCCTCCCAGATCGAGCCTTCGGCAGTTTCGCTGTCCCCGCACAGCACCCACGTGTGATACGACAGTTTGTCGAGGTACTTACCGGCCAGACAGACGCCGATCGCGTCGGGCAGACCCTGGCCTAGCGACCCGGTGGCCACGTCCACCCAGGGCAGGACTGGCGTGGGGTGGCCCTCAAGGCGCGCTCCCAGCTGACGGTAAGTCGAAACAAGCTCGTCCTCGGATACCACGCCGGCCGCCCGGAACATCGAATACAGCAGCGGCGAGGCGTGTCCCTTCGAAAAAATCAGGTGATCGTTGTTTGGCAGGCCCGGCTGATCCCAGTCGTAGTGCAGGTTCCCAATCATCAGCACAGCCATCAGATCCGCGGCCGACAGGGAGGAGGTCGGGTGCCCGGAACCGGCCTGGGTACTGCAGCGGATGGAATCGACCCGGAGCTGAGAAGCGAGGCGGCGGGCCAGTTCCAGATGCTGAGTGGTCATCGGTGAGCTCATGATGATGTTCCTATCGTCGGTGCGGGGCCTGTTGTGGGGTCCTGGCTGTTGGGCGCGGCGGCCCGCTGGTGGTGGCGTTGGTCAGCGTGAACTGAACCGAACGAACGGGACCGCGTTCGCACCATCTGCTTGTTGACTTTGGCCAGCCGGCACCGCGCGGCGAATACCGATGCGGGCTCTGGCAACGCCGCAGCGTCGCCCACGTCGGTTTCGAGAAGACGAGCGCGTACGAGCGCGTACGGGCTCGCTACGGCGCAACTTGGCGCCATAGCGATTTAGTTGCTTTACGGCACGCCCGGTCGGACGGCTGTTGATGGCGCATTTTCCGTCATCGTGCTCGCGCGCCACCGGGTCCGGACGGGGCACGATGTGCCGAACGAGACGACTGATAATCTGCGCGGATGGCATCGATGTGGTCGAAATAAACATAGTTGGCTCCGAGACCACCACGGTCTTCGTCACCTAGCAACCTAGCGTCATTGTCCACGCGCTGTGCACGAAAAACTCGACGATTTCCGCTTCAGTGGCGGTCCGATAAAGACTGTTCAAAACTCCCGGCACGGCATGAATGGCACACGAGACACGGCCTGTCGGCGGTGATTGCTCGGTCCGGGAACGGCTAACTCCTAGCGTCTAAAACGCTACACCGGATCGATAGCACTGTCACATTTCACAGTTCCTACGCTCTCTGACTGTCGAGGCAAAACAGCGCCGGATGATTGCTCGTGCGCAATTGGCGCGCTTCAAGCTGTCGACGACCGATCAGTCGACCGGAAACGATTTTGGCCGTGGGCAGAGTTTGCCGGTGGCAGAGCCATGGCTTGGGCGATGCAGAATGCCACGACTTGCGCTGCTCGCGCAGATGACAGCCCAAACGGCGAGGTGTAGCGTAAAAGTGCTAGGAAGCAGCCACTTTGCGGGCTCAAGTGCCGCCGGCAGGCTGCCCCTTGATCTCGGTTACCGATCCGGGAAGTTTTAGAAACGGCTGCCTTTGTTACTAAAGGTGTAGACCCGAACGGGCCGAGCGCCCGCGCCGCCTTCCCGCCTGGCGGGGCGTCGCAGGTCGGCTAATTGCCCCGAATTCATTTTTCCTGCAGTGCCAGGCATTCGTCGTCAGAGGAACCATCATGACCACAAACCGTAATGCCACCATCAGCAAGTTAAGCGACAGCGGCCGAAGCATCACCCCCATCGCCGATGACATCCGCGGACGCAGAGTGAATGACAAGAACGGTGATGACCTTGGCAAGGTGCACGATCTGCTCATCGACGATCAGGAACACCGGGTCCGATTCTTGCTCGTTGAGCACGGCGGTTTCCTCGGCTTGGGTGCAACGGAGTCTTTCATTCCAGTTGACGACATCACGACGATCACCGACAAGATCGTGACGATCAATCACACCCGGGAACATGTCGCGGCAGCACCTGCGTACAACCCGGATCTCATTGATGATCCGACTTATCACGGCGATATCTACGGGCACTACGGATTTACCCCGTACTGGGGCGCGAACTACAACTACCCAACCTCATATACCGGCCACATGGTCCGATGACTATCGCGGCGACTGGCGCATCGGCAGGCTCTTGGCGCTCTGTCTCATGCGATGGTTAGTCACCGGGCAGATCGTGGGCGCTGTCACTGGTGCAGCTTTGAGACAGGTCTGTGCCATGAGGCCTCGTTACACAAGATCGTGGCGCGACACCACGATGCGGCCTGAGCGCGCGATACCTCAGTCCCGTGGCCGCGAAATGAACGTCGGAAACATCCCCAGACTTCTCGGAGACATGTAGCCCGAGCCCCAGTACGGTTCGTATCCGAAATGGCCGTAGACACTGGCTTGCTGAGGGCGGTCATCGGTGAGGTCGGGGTCATAGCCGGGTGCTGCCGCGACATGCTCACGTGTTTGGTCGAGGTGCACCGTGTGTTCGGTCATTTCGGTGATGGCGTCGATGGGGATGAGGGTTTTGGTACGGCCGAAGCCGAGGAAGCCGCCGTGTTCGACGAGCAGGAAGCGGACCTTGTGTTCTTGGTCGTCGACGAGCAGGTCTGCCACTTTGCCGATATCGTTGCCATCCTTGTCTTGTACTTCACGGCCGCGCAGATCGTTCGCTGACCCATCGACGGTCTCACCGCGGTCGCCGAGGGTATAGAGGGTGGCGTTGTGATTGGTTGTCATCGAAGTCGTCTCCTATGTGTGAGTGTGCGGACTGTCTTGTGCGCGGACCGTCGTTGGTGGTGTGCGGGCTGTTCTGGGTGGGGGGGTAGGTCGTGGTTTGTGGTGGTATCCGCGCGAGCAATTCAAGCGCGGATCGATTTTGCCACGCGTCAGCCGGCCGGTGACGCGTTCGACCGTGCGCAGTTCGGTCCCGACGGCCTCCAGGTTCTGCTCTAACCGGCCGGTGTTAAACATTTGGTTACCGGTCATGGCAGTGTCCTATTCGTCCTTGGTAGCAGCAGCGTCAATCAACAGACGGGTCAGCTGACGGTCATCCAGCGCATCCCAGGATGCTCTTACTGAAGGTTCTGGTCGCGCGAGAGATGGCCGGGTTGGCGTGGCTGTGCCGACGCGCGCATCACGCACCAGCATCCTGGTGGCCAGATACGAAATCCACCCGAGCACAAGCATGATGAGGATGCTCATGAGGTTCGCTCAATTCGGCCGTTATCCACGGGCTTCTCCAACTGGGTGCGGGATAATTTCGAGCAGAGGATCGATATCGGGCCGGAGATTAATGTCGCGGACGCCGTGAGGGCATGCCCCGCATCGCCAGGGTCGCGCACGGCGACGTGGATCCCGTGGGCGCTCGTGCAGTCCTTGATGCGGTGCAGTAGCTGACGCCAGCGCAGCAGTGATCCTGGGTAACTTGTGGTGTCGAGGACGACTAATGCGAGATGTCGACGGACATCATGCGCTGGGCTGCGTCTGGTGGACCACACGTCCGCGCGCAGTTCCTCGGCCGCTGCCTGACAATCGCCTGGACACAGATGCCCGAGGTCGGCAAGGACCACGTGGAGAGCGGGCTTTAACTCAGAGGTGCCCCAGGAATTAGCGGCCAAAGTTTGGAAAGTCATCATGGGTTGACCCTGAGGGGACGATCACCCTGGTGCTTGGCGTGAGTGGATCCTCATCAAGGTCGGCGGCGGACAGCCGTCCTAGCTCCAAGCTGGTTGACGTGCTCAACACCACTAATCGTACTCCGTGACTGGCCAGAAACCACCGTTGAGAACGGACGGGGCTCGGCCGATGAATTGTTCGTGCGGCTGGCCGGATCCCAGCCCGCAAGCCTCGACCAGAGCGGCCTATAAGGGCGATATCGAAGTACTCTGCGCGATCAAGATTCGACGCGAGCGCGGGTTAGTGACAGACTTCGGTCCAACGCCGAAACGGATGAGAAGGGGGCGTGATGACGAGCAAGCACAAGGTGCATGTCGGACGTCCTTATGATGCGCGTAGCCGTGGGGACGGGCTGCGGATTCTGGTCGACCGGATCTGGCCGCGCGGGTTGAGCAAGCAGAACGCGGACCTGGATGAGTGGTGCAAAAAGATTGCGCCGTCCACGGAGTTGCGCAAGTGGTACGGGCACGACCCAGCACGCTTCGATGAGTTCGGACGCCGATACCGTACCGAGCTCGCCGAACCCGAGCGGGCGGAGCAGCTCAACCATCTGCGTAAGCTGGCTGACAGGCGGGTGTTGACTTTGCTTACGGCCAGCAAGCGTGTTGACATCAGCGAAGCGGTGGTAATCGCCGAGTTACTACGCCGATAAATGCTCCACCTGCAGGCCCAGGGGCCACAGGTTCTTTGCGTATAGCTGAGCCATTTCTTCAAAGCTCGGCCCCGAGCCAAGACCGCACTGAACGTTTACGACCGACCCGCGGGTCGGTTCCCTCGGCCAAGGTGTGCCCGCCGATATCGGCGAGCAACACCGTGCAGTTGGTCGAATGCTAGGCCCAGCCGCGCGCTCCGGCGCGGCCGGTGTGCACCAGGTCTCGTCGATGGTCGAACAATCACCACAACCCGTCCTGTCATTTGACAGAGTCCTGTCATGAGGTCTCAGCTCCAAGCGAGCGGATGGGTCGGTCAGGTGGAGGGTTTCTCGTCGTGCCCGCCGAATTGTTTGCGCATCGCCGAGAGGGCCTTGTCGGCGAACTCGTCCAGGTGGCGGGAGCCGAAACGTGAATCCAGGGCGGCGGTGAGCACCGGCGCTGGCACACCTTCCTCGATCGCTGCGATGGCCGTCCATCGCCCTTCGCCGGAATCCGACACCCGACCGGCAAAGTCGCTCAGATCGGGCGACTGCTGCAGCGCGGCAGCGCTCAGGTCAACCAGCCAGGAACCGATAACACTGCCCCGCCGCCAGACCTCAGCGACATCGGGGAGGTTCAGGTCGTAACGGTAATACTGCGGATCGGCCAGCGGCGCCGTTTCAGCGTCGCTGGTCTGAGCGTTGGCAGCGCCGATATTCGCCTTGTGCAGGATGTTCAAACCCTCGGCGATTGCGGCCATCATTCCGTACTCGATACCGTTATGAACCATCTTCACGAAGTGCCCGGCGCCGCTGGGTCCGCAGTGCAGGTAGCCCTGCTCCGAGGTCGCGACCGCACCATCGCGTCCTGGGGTGCGGTCGGCAGCCTCCACACCCGGAGCGAGTACCGCAAAGACGGGTTCGACCTGCGTGAATGCGTCGGCCTCACCACCGATCATCAGACTGTAGCCGCGTTCGAGTCCCCACACCCCGCCGCTCGTACCACAATCCAGCAGTCGGACGCCGCGCTCAGCCAATTCTCCGGAACGCCGCAGGTCATCGCGATAAAACGAGTTTCCGCCATCAATGATGGTGTCGCCCGATTCCAGCGCCTGGGCGAGTTCGTGGATGACCGAATCGGTGATGGCGCCCGCGGGAACCATCACCCACACTGCGCGCGGCGCGGCGAGCTTGGCAACGAGGTCCTGTACTGAATCGGCCCCCGATGCACCTTCCGTGGTCAGTTCCTTCACAGCCGTTGTGTCCCGGTCAAAGACGACGCATTCATGTGCGCCGTCGTTAAGTAGCCGGCGCACGAGGTTCGAGCCCATGCGTCCTAGGCCGATCATTCCCAACTGCATGATTCGTTCTCCTTGTTAGGTGGTGGTGGCACTATCGTGCTTGCAGTTCAGCGGGTGCTACGCGGTGGGGCGAGCCAGGGGCGTTGCCACCCGGGGTGTCCGCGCACCAGCGCATCGCTCGCGGACGGTCCCCAGGACCCCGGCGCATAGAGCTGAGGTGTTGGCGGCGCGTCGAGTAGCGGTTGCACGATGCGCCAAGTTTGCTCGACGGCGTCCTCACGGGCGAACAGCGCGGGATCGCCGACCAGCGCGGCGTGCAGCAGCCGTTCGTACGGTTGCAACGGCTCGCCGAGTTCCTGTGCGAATAAGGTGTCCAGATGGACCGGTCGCCACGAATCGTCGCTGCGTCCGGTGATCTGCAGCCGCAGGCCCGGGTCAGGGTCGATCCGCAGCACGATCTGGTTCGCCTCGACCTGGGTCGGGGTGGGCAGGAATGCCAGCCGAGGTGTGCGGTGCAGAAACAACCGAACCTCGGTGACCCGTTCAGGCAGGGCCTTGCCAGCCCGTACGAAGATTGGGACTCCTGCCCAGCGCCAGTTGTCGATCTGCACGCGTAACGCGATGAAGGTCTCGGTGACCGAACCAGCGGCAACGCCTGCGACGTCGGTGTAACCGGCGTACTGACCACGCACATAATGCTGTGGGTCCGCCGCCGGCATCGCTTTGAACACGTCCACCTTCTTGTCCCGAAGCTCTTCGGCGGTGGCCCCGGCCGGCGGTTCCATCGCGACTAGCGCCAAGACCTGCAGCAGATGATTCTGCACCACGTCGCGCAGTGCCCCCACCGAATCGTAAAACGCGCCGCGATCGGTCACGCCGAAATTTTCTGCCATCGTAATCTGAATGCACGACACGCTCTTGCGGTCCCAGATCTCGGCAATCGCGAGATTTGCGAAACGTAGGTATTCCAGTTCGATGACCGGTTCCTTGCCCAGGAAGTGATCCACCCGCAGGATCTGATCCTCGCGCAGTACCCGGTGCAGGTTCGTATCGAGCTCGCGCGCCGAGGCCAAGTCGTGACCGAACGGTTTCTCGACGGCAACCTGCCCGTCCTTAAGTAGCCCAGCGGCGCCAAGATGCTCAACAATAGTGGCGAACAGTGACGGTGGCATCTCCAAATAAAACAACGGTCGGTGGTGTTGCCCAACCTGGGTGACCAACTGTTCGTATAGCGCGTCCTGCGTCACGTCGCCGTGAAGGTAGGACAAACGGGCGGCCAGCCGCTCGAAGACGATGTCGTCGAGGCCGCCCTCAGCAGCACTGATCGCCTGCCGGGCACGCTCACGCACATCCTCGACAGACAGCTCGTCGTGGGCGATCCCGATGATCTGGCAATTCAATAACCCGCGGCGTTCGAGCCGATATAGCGCCCGGAAGGTCATCTTGCGGGCCAGATCACCGGTGATACCAAAAATCACCATCAGGTCGGCGGCGCGGTCACGGTGGGTTGACGTGGTTCGCGAGTTCGAATGACTCCCGCTATCGTGCAGCTTGGCCGTATGGGTTGACGCTGCGCGGCTGTCGGCTTTTCTAGGCATGGTTCAGCAGTCCCAGTCACGTTCAGATTGGAGGTACCCCGGCACGCCTGCGGCCTGATCTGCGCCAGCGTCAGATCCGCAAGTCTCTGGCCAGCCCGCCTCACCGAGCCCGAGCAGGGCTAGTGTGAAGCGTGGGTCCAGCTGATTCTCGGCCACGCTCAACCGACCCTGCAGCATCGTCGGAGCAATGCACAACACCCTAAGTAATTCTGCGTTGACTGAACCGACATCGATGAGATGAACAATCGCCCGTTCACCGCCGACCGGGGACAACGCGTTGCGCATCGCTGCCAGTTGAGCGGTATCGACTGCGCTCAGTGCGCCGCTGGCCGTCACTGTCGTTGCCGTGCCAGTGTGCGGGGTGGCGATGAGCGCGCGGACTGTCTGACCTGACACGGTCGGGACGCGAGGACGATCGTCGAAGTGGACGGCTGATTGGCGACCAGCATCAACGCCCTCGCGCACGCCAGGCTTGACGGCGGACTGGGCGGACATTTTCTGAAATTGAGGTCATCGTGACATCTCCGTTGAGAAGCTCTCCGATATGCCCAGCGTTGAGCTAGTGCTCCTGCCCGCTTGCGAACGGCGGATCCAGTCCGGGCTGGCTGTGATCCCAGCACTGCTGACGATGCCACACCCGGCGTGGCTTGTCGATGGCCAGGACGCGGCTCGTTGGTGCACTCGCCAGTGGACTCTCAGCTTGGGATCCTTCAGTTAGCGCTTAGTTGTGCGCTGGTCGTAACCGGGCTCTCGAAAAGGTGTGCGACGTCGCCGCGAACACCCCAAGCGTGCGCCCTCCGGTTCGCGCTGAGTCGTCGATTGCTCGAGCGACTACCTAGTCATACACCGCCCGCACACTGTCTCGCCCGGACACCGACCTCTTGCCTTCTCCGGAACCGGGGGTCAGACTCATCGAATGCAACGGATTTCACTAATCGCGCTTGCCCGGCAACAACTCGACGGGGCCCGGCGGGCCGGTGGTGGACATACCGCTGACACCGTGTACGGCGGGCGGGAGAACGTGCTGCGTCAGACCGTCATCGGCATGATCGAGGGAGCCTCATTGGCCGAGCATGAGAACCCCGGGGAGGCCACCGTGCATGTGCTGCTCGGGCGGGTCCGGTTATCAAGCGGTGAGCACTCCTGGGAGGCGCGCTCAGGTGACATGATTTTCGGGCCCGACGCTCGGCACAGCCTGGAGGCGTTGGAGGACTCAGCGGTCCTACTCACCGTGGCGAAACTGCCCTAGTCTCGTGCAGCCGCCCAACCGCACATCCGCCGGACGCACAGCGATTGCTCTGCACTCAACCGTCACGCTCAAAGCGGCGATGGCGGTCACCGGGCTGATCATGTTGTTGTACTTGATCGCGCATATGTATGGGAATCTCAAGTACTTTTCGGGTCGGGCCGCCTTCGACGGTTACGCGCACCACCTGCGCACAATCGGTGAACCATTCTTGCCCTACAGCGGAGCGCTCTGGGTCATCCGCATCGTCTTGCTACTCAGCGTCACTGTCCACATCTACGCGGCAATCACCCTGTGGCGTCGCGCCCGGGCCGCCACGTCCGGTCGGGGCGGCAGCCGATATCAGAGCAGAAAGAACCCGCGAGGCGTGCAGCGTACCTACGCTTCGTTCACGCTGCGCTGGGGTGGCGTCGTGATCGCGCTGTTCATTGTCTACCACCTGCTGAATTTGACGTCGGATACGATCCACCCCGGCGGCGCGTCGGAGAGCCCATACCTCAGATTGATCAACAGTTTCGGCGTGTGGTGGATGGTGTTGAGCTACACGATCGCACTGCTCGCGCTCGGCTTCCACATCCGACATGGTCTCTGGAGCGCCTTGGCCGACCTTGGCGCAAACACGAGCGTGGCCCGTCGCCGTCACCTGAACATCGCCGCCACCACGATCGCGATCGTGATCACAGCGGGATTTCTGACACCCCCGTTCGCGATCTTCTTCGGCTGGCCACGATGAGAACGGACCTGATTCCGAGTCTTAGCGAAAGCGAGATGTGAATGAATATCACGCTGCGGGTTTGGCGCCAGGCGGACGGTCACGCCAAGGGCCGGATGGTTACGTACGACGTCAGGGACATCTCGCCGAATATGTCGTTCCTTGAGGTGCTCGACGTGCTCAACGAGACTCTCACGCAAAACCATGACGACCCAATCGCCTTCGACCACGACTGCCGCGAAGGTATCTGCGGTAGCTGCAGCCTCGTCATCAATGGCATCGCCCACGGTCCGGAGGCGGCCACGGCAACTTGCCAACTGCACATGCGTAGCTTCCGCGACGGTGACCAGATCGACGTAGAACCATGGCGAGCGCAGCCGTTCCCAGTGATCAAGGACCTCGTCGTCGACCGCAGCTCGCTCGACCGGATCATCCAAGCCGGAGGGTTCATTAGCGCACCGACCGGTTCGGCACCGGAGGCAAACACCATCCTGATTCCCAGTCCCCAGAGCGAACAAGCGCTCGACGCGGCGGTGTGTATCGGCTGCGGTGCTTGCGTCGCAGCGTGCCCCAACGGATCGGCTATGTTGTTCGCCGGCGCCAAAATCGCTCATCTGGGGATGCTGCCGCAGGGTCAGCCAGAGCGGGACTCGCGCGCCCTGTCGATGATCGCGCAGCACGATGCCGAAGGCTTTGGGGCCTGCACTCAGATCGGCGAGTGCACCGCAGTGTGTCCACAGAGCATCCAGCTCGACGTGATTTCCCGGTTCGATCACGACGTTCTTTCTGCACTGCGCCACCGCACGCATTGATCCGCACCGCGGGAGGTGACTATGTTCAGTTTGCCAACTCACATGTCGCCGACGTGCCGGGTGGGTGTTGTCGAAGTAGTTCTGAAGCAGACTGTCAAGCGGGGCAAGTGACGTACAGTGGCGAACACGGGGCTTTTCTTATCACTGACTCGCCGAACTCGGGTGCAGACGCACGATACGCTTCTGAATAGAGAACTGAGATGCCCACAATGGATCTGAAACACGTACACACTGCCCTCCAAAATGCACACCACGAGATGCTTGAAGATTCCAGCTATGCCTACGAAGGGCTCGACCGGGCGTCGTGCCCGCCGCATCGCAAGCACCTCGCTCAACTCGCGGCAGGCGCGGCGGCCGAGGGCATGGATGCGCAGACCTGGCG
>JBDTCL010000312.1:0-12166 GCA_039923595.1 Antricoccus sp.
GTCATCGGACGGGACAATGCCGAATTGGGATCGATCGCAGTGACCAGGTTAACTCCCGGACCTGACCAAGCGTTGCCGCTCGTTGGTGCACTCTCGGCGGGCCGCACTTATATCGGCTAAGCCGACCTTCCAGCGGTAGGTTGCACGTCACAAACGAGTACCCGATACGCTCGCTGATGGTCGTGCCCAGCAGGTACGTCGGAGTCATTCACCATACGTGCGCTTTTGAACGCACAACACAGAATGGAATCACCGTGGATCTGTTCGAGTATCAAGCTCGCGAGCTCTTCGCGAAGCACGATGTGCCCGTCTTGGGCGGGGGCGTCGCCCAAACGGCTGATGAAGCCAAGGAAATTGCCCAACGCATCGGCGGCCAGGTCGTCGTCAAAGCACAGGTCAAGACCGGCGGTCGCGGCAAGGCAGGCGGCGTCAAGCTTGCTGAGAATCCAGACGAGGCGTACGACCGTGCCAAGGACATCTTGGGAATGGACATCAAGGGCCATACCGTCCACAAGGTGATGGTTGCCCAAGCGTCCGATATCGCCGAAGAGTACTACTTCTCCTACCTGCTCGATCGGACAAATCGCACGTTTCTCGCGATGGCGTCGGTCGAAGGTGGTGTCGAGATTGAAGAAGTCGCCGCGACCAGACCTGAGGCACTCGCCCGGATTTCAATCGACGCCAATGTGGGAGTCGACGAGGCAAAGGCGCGCGAGATAGTAGCGGCCGCGAAGTTCCCGGCTGAGGTTGCCGATCAGATCGCGCACGTTGCACAGAAATTGTGGGATGTCTTCATCAAGGAAGACGCGCTTCTGGTCGAAGTTAATCCGCTAGTTCAAGATCCCGACGGCAAAATCATCGCCCTCGACGGCAAAGTAACCCTCGACGAGAATGCTGCATTCCGGCAGCCAGCCCAGCTGGAGTATGCCGATAATTCAGCAGCCGATCCGCTGGAGCAGCGTGCGAAAGAATTGAGCTTGAACTACGTCAAGCTTGATGGCCAGGTGGGGATTATCGGAAACGGCGCGGGACTGGTTATGTCGACGGTCGATGTCGTCGCCTATGCAGGTGAGAATTTCGGCGGTGTGAAGCCGGCCAACTTCCTCGATCTTGGCGGCGGGTCGTCAGCGGAGGTTATGGCGAACGGACTGGGACTGATCCTGTCCGATGATCAGGTGCGCAGCGTATTCGTCAATGTCTTCGGTGGCATCACGTCATGCGACACGGTGGCCTCCGGAATCGTTGCAGCGCTCGCGGAATTGGGCGATAAGGCAACAAAGCCGTTGGTGGTGCGACTTGACGGGAACAACGTACAAGAAGGTCGGCGCATTCTCGCCGAAGCCAATCATCCACTCGTTCAATTGGTCGACACGATGGACGGCGCCGCGGCTAAAGCCGCTGAGCTCGCCGCCGCGAAGTAAAGGGGCGTCACGTTCATGGCTATCTTTCTCACCAAAGACAGTAAAATCATCGTTCAAGGTATGACCGGCTCCGAGGGCAAAAAGCACACCCGCCGGATGATCGAAAACGGATCGCAGATAGTCGGCGGTGTGACACCTGGCAAGGGCGGCCAGTCCGTCGACTTCGACGGTTCTGCCGTGCCAGTTTTCAATACGGTGAAAGAAGCAGTTGCTGCGACCGGCGCAGATGTGACGGTGATTTTTGTGCCACCGAAATTCGCGAAGGCCGCAATCGTTGAGGCGATCGATGCTGAGGTACCGCTTTGCGTGGTGATCACCGAAGGCATTCCAGTCCACGACTCGACTGCGGCTTTTGGGTATTCGCTGGGCAAGAAGACCCGCATCATCGGTCCCAACTGTCCCGGTGTTCAGACCCCTGGCGCCTCGAGCGCCGGCATCATTCCAGCGATTTCCAGTCCCGGAAAGATCGGCTTGGTTTCTAAGTCCGGCACGCTGACCTATCAAATGATGTATGAATTGCGCGAGGAGGGAATCTCCACCGCGGTGGGTATCGGCGGCGATCCCGTCATCGGCACCACTCACATTGATTGTCTTGAAGCATTCGAGGCAGATCCCGAAACGGTAGCGATCGTGATGATCGGTGAAATCGGCGGCGACGCTGAGGAGCGCGCGGCGGACTTCATCAAGGATCATGTGCGTAAGCCGGTTGTCGGCTATGTCGCGGGTTTCATGGCGCCAGAAGGCAAAACCATGGGTCATGCTGGCGCAATCGTCTCCGGTTCGTCGGGCACTGCTGAGGCTAAGAAAGCCGCGCTGGAAGCGGCCGGTGTCAAGGTCGGAAAAACACCGACTGAGGCGGCTGAGCTGATGCGCCAGATCGTTGCCGCACTTTAATCAAGTCATTTCCGATCGTGGTGGCGAAGCGGGCCAATCTGTTTCGATTCGGTCGCGCGATCATGAGATCGATTCGAATCCAACATGCCAGAGGCGAGAGTTTGATCGGTGAGCGATGTGGCCTATTCTTAAAGCCGGTCTTACACGCTAATTTGATTAGGGCGCACAGCTGCACTATCGAACCAGTCCGAAGTACCGATTAGCTATCTGACTAAGGGGTCATCAGCATGTCTCATCCGCAGGGTCCAAATACGGGTAGCTTCGGTCAGCCTGAAGGGCAGCCGGGCGGTCAGCCCGAAGGCCAACCACAGCAGCAAGGCTGGCCGCAACCAGCGCATAACGATCAAGGGCAACAGGGCCGTTACGACGCAGCTCCGTCCGCAGGCGCAAACCCGCCACAAACCGGTGGTTTTCCTTCGCCGGCTCAGCACGGTTCGAACCAGCCTGCGCCGCAGCAGGGTTGGGGCCAGCCAGCGCCGCAGCCGCAACAGAGCTGGGGCCAGCCGGCAGGGGGTGCAGCGTGGGGCCAGCAGGGCGGCGCACCAGCAAAGGCCGCTTTCAACCCCGCGACGGTTTCATGGTGGCGCTGGGCCGGCCTCGGCCTTTGGTTGGTCGCCGTCATCGGCCTATCACTGAACTACATCACGCTCTCCTTTAATGGCGGCGCGTCCGGCTCGTACGGCACTGGCTCAAGCGGTGCCTCTGGCTGGAATAGCGGACTCAACGTATTGATGTTCATCCTGCTGCTGCTTGGAGCTGGCGCAATCGCGGTCACCATGTTTTTAGATCTGAAGGTCCCGTTTCCCGTTGAGTGGGTTGTCGGTGGCCTTTTCGCGCTCGCAGCACTCTTGGGGATTTTGGAATTCTTGGTTAACATTTCAGACCTCGGATCCGCTCCTTACGGCGGTGGCGTAAGCGTTAGTTATGGTGTCGGTGCCTATATTTGCCTCGCTGTCGCGTTGGCTGCTGGCGCAGTTGCCGCGATGGAAATCATCGCGGCTTTGAAGGCCCCTAAGACCAGCGCATCCGCCGGTGCCGGTCAGTGGGGTCAACCAGCAACCGGTCAGTGGGGCCAGCCAGGTTCGGCGCCGCAGCAACAGTGGAATCAGCCAGGCCAGCCAGCCGCTCAGCAGCAGTACGGCTATCAGCAGCCTCCGCAGCAGGAGTCGCAGCCTGGCTATCAGTCTCCGCAGCAGGAGTCGCAGCCTGGCTATCAGCCGGAGCAGCAAGAACAGCGTCCAGGTCAACCCGGCGAGCAGCAGCCGGGGCAGTGGCCTGCGCCTTAATCGAAATGCTGACCCAGATTGGGTCAGCGGCTTGATATACCCGGTATCACCGAATTATGGTGGGTGGCCTTTGCGCCACCCACCATTTCGGTCTTCAATCGAATTTCCTGACCTGGCTAGAACGCGCAGAGATAGTGGTTGAAGGAGGGGGCGGCATGGAACCTAGTAGCTCTGAGAGCGCCTATGAAGGTCCGCCGTCGATGCAGCGTCCGGCAGCCAGCCCCGTGGTGCCGCCGGTAAGCATGAGGCCCGCTTATGCCGAGCCTCGGCTAGCCTGGCAACCCATCTCGCCTCCGGCTGCTGCACCACGCCGGCATATCTGGGGCAAGTCGATCGGGGCACGCATCACAAGCAGTCGTGCCCCATGGACGAGATTGGCCTTGCCGTTCGTGTTTATGGTTATCGCCCTCACCAATTCGTTGCCATTATTGACGATTGCCCCGGCGAATAAAACCGACGGTATTACGTCGATTGTCGGGTGGAGTTTGCCCGCCGGTGCATGGGCATTCGTGCTGATGCTGCTTGCCCTCGTCGTGCATATTATTGGCATCATTCCAGGGCTAACGGGCCGATTGAATCTCGGCGTTGTTGTTGGCGCGTTAACGGTCGGCGGCGGTCTGAGCGCGGTCATTGGTTTAGGCGATGTGATCGTCCGAACTGTTGGATTACCAACCGGCGAAGCGACGATCGGCCCGGGACCGGTCATTGCTGCCATCGCCGGCGGGCTCGTGGTGGTGGCCGGCGTCTTGGAATTTTTCCAACTTCCCGCCACGCCGGCTGTGCGTCCGCGGCTGAGCGCCTATATCGCGCTAGTCCTGCCGATCCTGGCGATCCTTGCCTTCGCGCCTCGCGCCATCGACGCCACTCAAGGGGGACGCCGGGCGTTGGGCTACCTCGATGTCGTAACCGCAACCAACGCGACTACTGAGGATAACCAGGCACTTGGCGCAATCTTCGATCAAATAGGCAACAGTGGGTGGTCGTTTGGCTTGCTCAATGTCGCGGGCGTGGTATTGATCCTCAACATTATTCCAGCCCTGGTGCAGATCATCCGCCGTAAACCAACACGAATCCCGGTGCAGTTGGCGGGTGCCGCAGCGTTGCTGCTGGTTGGCCTGCTTGCCCTGACCTGGTTTTTCGTGAGTCTGCTTGGCCGCTCGAGCATTCGGGAAGCATTAGTCAGATTCCCGCTCGTCAACTCACCGGCGCCGCAGATCAAGTTGACCTTTGCTGCCTATCTGATCCTCGCCCTCGGTGTCGCTGCGCTCGGCGTGGGCGCGCTGCAGGCGACGAACGGTTTCCACGAGCCTCGCGCTCAGCGGGAGGCCGCTCAGTTGATCAGTTTTAGGCCGGTTGTCCACCCGGCTGGCGACAGCGCACCCGGTAATGTGGCGCCCACCTGGAAGCAGCCAATCGGGTACCGGCCTAGCGGCAATCAACCGGGCGGGCCAGCATCGGGCGCGGTCTTCGGACCGCAAGAGCGACGCCCGCCGACTCCCTGACGGTATTTCGGCGAGCCTGGCACCATGCTTCACGGTTTTCTGTGACTCTTGTGCAGTGACTGCCCGGGCCAATGTTGATGCATCCGCTGGTCAATCCGGTCATCGAAATACTCGTTCGGTCGCAACCGCTGCGGCATCCTCTTTAGGTGTCGCTGCAGCAGGACTGGCTGGACTCGTTGCACTCGCGCTGGTCGCGTGGACGCTCGATCATCCCGAGGGTGCCTCCGCTAGCAGTGCAGCCATTGTGGGAATACAAGCGTGGCTGTTAGCAAATGGGGCTGCCCTCGGCGTTGGCGCTGGCGCACTGACAATCCCGCCACTGTTGGCGACGGCGTTGATCGGTTATGCGATGTATCGCACGGGCCGAGGGCTGGTGCGCCGATTTGACCTGAGAACAGTTTGGGCGATCACTGAATCGACCGCAGCCGTCGCACTTACGTATGTCACCGTGGCAGTAATTCTCACCGCGCCCGGGACCACTAGTTCGGTTCGGCCCGGACTGCTGAAGCTTTGCCTTGTCGCAGGTTCGTTAGCGCTCGTCCCGACCGCAATCGGAATGTTGGCCGAGTCTGGACTCGGGCCACGATTGATCGCGATGATTCCAGGACCGGGTGTTGCCGTTGCGCGGGCAGTGAGCGCATTTGTGGTGGCCGTTATTGGCCTCAGTGCGCTGCAGTTCATAGTCGTGCTTTTGGTTCGCTTTGGCGGAACGTCCGCATTGACCGCCGCCGCTGGCGGGACGACGGGCGGGGCTATCACGATCATCGGGGTGGCGATCTTTTTCATCCCGAACGCCCTGCTTGCGATCGTTGCCTTCGGTAGCGGCGCCGGCTTCAGTCTCGGCGCCGGAACCGCTGTCGCGCTTACTGGGGTGAAGTTAGGACCGTTGCCCGCTTTTCCGTTATTCGGGTTGTTGCCGGCCGACGCCGGACCGCTGAGCTGGTTTAGTGTGCTCATCCCGCTCGGTGCAGCGGTTTTCGCCGGCATCGTATTGGTCAGAAGCCTCGAGCCTGACGAGCGCGAAGTGGGCCGACTCTGTGCTGCTGGTGCAAGCTGTGCGGTGCTTGTGGGATTTATCAGCGCTGCCGTCGCGATGCTCGCAGTTGGTGGAATTGGCCGCGATCGGCTCGCGCGGATTGGCGTAGTCCCACTTCGACTGGGGATATTTCTTGCGGTACTGACGCTTGTTGGGATTGCCAGCGGGGTGCTCATCGCGCGCGCCAAGGGAGTGCTCACCACCGAGCGTGGGGTCCGCGACAGTGGCCTCGAAATTGACGCCGTGAGTGCCGTGTCACTTGATTCTGGTAGCTCGCGAACAGATCAAAGCCCCGCGATCCTCGAAGCGAACGACGTCGAAAAGATCGCGCAGGGTCTGAAGCCCATGCCGCTCAGTTGCGATAAGCCCGGCATTACCGAGGATGAGTCAGTCGATGCGAGTGTCGATGCGAGTGTCGATGCGAGTGTCGATGCCGACGAGCAGGACGATGCCGACGAGCAGGACGGTGACGATGAGGGCAATCGGAAGGCCTCATAGTTCCCCCGACTACACTGCGCGTTGTGACTGCCCGACTTGTCGTACTCATCTCGGGTAGCGGAACTCTCTTGCAGTCGTTGATCGATGCCACCCTCAGTGGCCAAATCGATGCCCAAATTGTCGCTGTCGGAGCAGATCGATCTGGTATAACCGGTCTTGACCGGGCGAATGCTGCGGGGATCGAGACCTTCGTACAACGCACCTCCGATTATCCCGATCGGCGCAGTTGGGACCAGGCCATTGCAACTGCTGTGGCGAAGTATGCGCCGGATTGGGTGATTCTTGCCGGGTTCATGAAGATCTTGCAGGGCCCGTTCTTAAACCGTTTTGGTGGTCATACGATCAATAGCCACCCGGCTTTGTTGCCGTCATTTCCCGGTGCCCACAGCGTCCGAGACGCGCTCGCTCATGGAGTCAAAGTCACTGGCGCGACGCTATTTGTTGTGGATGAGGGAATCGATACTGGACCGATTCTTGCGCAGCGGGCCGTGACGGTTTTGCCCGAGGATACCGAAGAAACCTTGCACCAACGAATTAAGTCCGTCGAACGCGAAATGCTAGTGGAAACGGTACGAGAGCTGTCCGCTGGTATCGGTGAAATCTGTTGGAAGGCTGATTAATTTAAATGTCTAAAATCAAAATCAAGCGGGCGCTCGTGAGTGTGTACGACAAGTCGGGACTCGAGGAGCTCGCGCACGCTCTCGCAGATGCCGGCGTGCAAATTGTCTCGACAGGCTCCACCGCTAAACAGATCGCAGCTGCCGGAATTGAGGTGATCGAGGTCGCTGATCTCACCGGTTTTCCGGAGTGTCTCGACGGGCGGGTAAAAACCCTGCATCCCAAAGTGCATGCCGGTCTGCTGGCTGATACGCGCAATAGCGGCCATATCAATCAACTTGCCGATCTCGGTATCGAGCCTTTCGAATTGCTGGTTTCTAATCTTTATCCCTTCAGCCAGACCGTCACAAGCGGTGCAAGCGACGAGGAATGTATCGAACAAATCGATATCGGCGGTCCGTCAATGGTGCGCGGGGCAGCCAAAAACCATGCCAACGTTGCTGTACTTACCTCGCCGGCGCACTACGGCGAATTAGTTAGTGCGCTAGGTGAAGGCGGGTTTGACCTTGCGCAGCGCAAACGCCTCGCAGCCGAGGCATTTGCCCATACCGCAAGCTACGATGCCGCAGTCGCCAGTTGGTTCGCCGCTTCTTATGCGCCGGTCGATGACAGTGGTTTTGGGCAGGTGGTGGCCAGGACGTGGCAGCGCAGTTCGGTGCTGAGGTACGGCGAGAATCCGCATCAAGGCGCTGCGATCTATCACAGTGATGAGCCAGGAATCGCTCATGCGCAGGTGCTTCACGGTAAAGAAATGTCGTACAACAACTATGTCGATGCTGATGCGGCGCGACGCTCTGCCTACGACTTCAACGCACCGGCCGTCGCTGTGATCAAACATGCGAATCCGTGTGGCGTCGCGATCGGCGTTGATATCGCCGACGCGCATCGCAAAGCTCATGCTTGCGATCCGGTGTCGGCATTTGGCGGCGTGATAGCAACTAATCGTCCAGTGTCGGTAGCGATGGCCAAACAGGTGGCTGAGATATTCACCGAGGTACTCATCGCACCGGAGTTTGCCGACGGTGCGCTAGAAATCCTCACGGCGAAGAAGAACATCCGGCTCCTGAAATTGCCTGCCATCCAGAGCGATGGTTATGACCTGCGCCCGATCTCAGGTGGCCTGCTTGTGCAGCAGACGGACCGGATTGACGCGCCAGGGGATGACATCGCGAGTTGGACACTTGCCACCGGCGAGGGTGCCGACGAATCGACCCGCGCCGACCTGCAGTTTGCGTGGAGAGCGATCCGAGCCGCTAAATCGAACGCCATTCTGCTCGCGCACGATGGCGCGACCATCGGTGTGGGCATGGGTCAGGTGAATCGAGTTGATGCCGCGCGATTGGCGGTATCGCGAGCCGGTGACCGAGTTGTTGGCACGGTCGCTGCCTCAGATGCGTTCTTCCCCTTTCCGGATGGCTTCGAAGTCCTGGCTGAGGCGGGAGTTCGGGCGGTAGTTCAGCCAGGCGGTTCGATGCGCGATCAACTGGTATTTGACGCAGCGAATGCTGCGGGGGTCACAATGTACGTAACTGGGACGCGTCACTTCTATCACTGAGCGACGATTCACCCACGTCAAATCTGCGAAGGAGATTTGCCTTGGCCGCTACTAGGGTGGGCAGAAAAGCTATTAGCACGACGTTGCCACGCGACGTAGTTTAAGACTTTGACATTGAGGTGAACGAGTAGCAGTGAGGACCCAACAACGCGGCACGATCAGCCCCGCAAGCTGGGTTGGTCGATTACGGCGCCAATCTCCCTACATCGGACTTTGGCTGGTGATTGCGGTGGGTTTAGCACTGATTTGGACGGAGTACTGGCGCCGTGGTCTGGTTGTCATGGCCGCGGCGACGTTCGGCGCCGGTCTGGTGCGGATCTTTATTTCCTCGCGATTGAGCGGTTGGCTGGTCGTACGGGGTAAATGGGCCGATGCGGGGTTTTGCTTCGTAGCAGCCATCGGGCTCGCCGTACTGGCATTCTTGGTGCGTGGTTAGCAGGACTGCAGATCTGGTTATCCCCAGCTACCGACAGGGGACTAGCGGAGCGAAAAATTAGCCGGTTCGCTAGGGGATATGAGCCTTTCGCTGAATACCGCATTTGGGCCGTGTGGTTTGCGTGCCGATCGCGGCGCCTTAATCGCCGGAGTTTCGTTGGCGCCAGCGGTCATGAGACTGCCATGGTCGGCCATCATGCGGCAGGTGCGAGACGATCGGACTAATTTCACCGCACTTCAGTGCCGCATCGACCTAGCGATGGGAGTTGCTACCCTCTCGTTGCTCGTGCGGCATGAACGTTGGGCCGGGCGCCAAGCCGAACCCACCGACCAAGCCCCACCGATTCAGGCCGGTCTTGAGCGGCTGAGTGCGATGCTAGTTCGGCGGAAGCTCAATCCTCGGCTGTTGACCGGCCAGCAGTTAGTGGCGCTGGACGGCGCAATTGAAGCCGCTACGAGCCAGCGAGCAAGGCCGCCTGCGGTCTATCTCATGGCGCCGCTGCGAGATGACCCCGACACGATTGCCGTCCTTGTGGCAGCATGCGGCGCTTCGGCGCGGGCAACGATTTCGATTACCGCCACAATCGCTGATCGGTCCGACCGTCCTCGGTTGACGGCATATTTTCCGGCCAAGTCCGACGTGGCCCGCATCGAGCGCTTGCTACCGGATTCAAGGTGGTCGGCTAATAGCGCGGGCTGGGATCGATTGCGCGCATTCGGCGGCGGACCGGCCGCACCTGAACTTGCTCTTGTACGCATCCGGTCGCGGTGGTCGCGACGGGCTTAGCTGCCTCGCTCATCCACAACCTTATTGTTCGTCCACAATTTAGTGACATCGATTGCAAAAACCTGCTGAAGTCTGGTGAAGTACGGCTGTGGTTGACATTAGTCGGCCGAACAATCGATGAAATTCCGAGAAGGGAAAACTATGTCAGGACCCAAGATCGATATCGAGGCTGTTCAAGGCGCGATGGGTGTTGTCGAACAAGGCCAGCAGCAGATGGAGGCCGTGACAAAGCAGATTCTCGCTGCATCTGGAACCTCGCTTATCGCGATGAAGGCGCCCGCAGGTCAAGTCACCGCAACCGCATTTGATGAGTTGGGCGGATCGGGCAAAGCATTAAGTGAAGAGCTCGCGCGTCTGCATAGCGATCTCGCACTGCTCATCCAAGCCGCTCAGGCAGGCTCCGACGAGGCCGCTGCCGCGGCGACCGCCGGAAGCTAACTTTTGAAGGAATTGATAACCATGGCACTGATCGAATTCAATACCGAACAAATCGAGCAGTTGGCGAGCACGACACTGCGCAATCAGCAGCAGTGGGACGACATCTGGAACGGCGTTCGCAATCGGATCAGTGCGAATGTGAGCTCGGATCTTGATGCACTAACTGGATTAAGCCTGCAGGAACGCTCGCAAAACTATGCAGCCAAGACGATTCAATATGTTCAGATGCTGCAAGCTCGTGCTGGAGCCACCTCACGAATCGGCTTCATCGCAGCCCAAACCAACGCGCAAATGGCCAAAGTAATTGGTGGTGGGTGAGAGAACTGGTTAGGACTCTGTGGTGGTAGTCCACCGGTGCACGGCCTAAGCTAGGTGTGTCATTGCGCGCGAGGCGCCGCGACCAATCTGTTTAGGCTTCCGCTTCGAATGACTGGATGTACCGGCGAGCGGCCCACGAGGGAGAAGAATGCCAGAATTGGTGAACGAACCTAGACCCATCGGGGTCTCGGCCGAGGGAAACTCGGTCAGGACTCTGGAGGATCTACTTCGTTTGTCTGCGTGCGGAGACGAGCGAGCTTTCGCGGAACTCTACGACGCAGTTGCACCTCGGGCTTTCGGACTGGCGCTTCGAGTCGTTCGAGACCGCCAGCTCGCCGAGGAGATCTTTCAAGAGGCACTCTTGGACGTGTGGCGCCAAAGTGCCCGTTTTGATAAGTCCAAGGGTTCGGCGATCGGTTGGATTTTCACGATCGTTCATCGCTCCGCAGTGGATCGGGTACGAAGCCAAGAGGCCTCAACTCGTCGAGATACAAATTACTTCCACAAGAATACTGAAGATGATTTTGACTCAACAGCAGAGCAAGCGCATATTTCACTTGAGGGTCAGCGCGTCCGTAAAGCCATGCAGTCCCTTACCGCTACGCAACGACAAGCGCTTGAATTGGCGTACTTCGGCGGCTACACGCATACCGAGGTAGCAGCACTGCTGGGGATCGCTTTGGGGACGGCGAAAACGAGAATTAGAGACGGTTTGATAAGAATGCGCGACACCTTGGGGGTGCACCTATGAGCACGGATATGCATAGTCTGACTGGCGCCTATGCGCTCGACGCGCTCGATGCGTCTGAACAGGCCGGGATGCTTGAGCACCTCGCCAACTGCGCAGATTGCCGTTTCGAGGTCGAGTCATTCCATCAGACATTGGCAACTTTTGCCTCGCTGAGTGAGCAACCGCCGCCATCGCGGTTGCGGGCTGAAGTACTAGCCTCAATCAAAACCGTGCGTCCACTTCCACCGCTCGTAGAGAATCCTCAGACCATTTTTGCTGATGCGGCCGGATCGCCGCCAAGTTCAGCTGCGCAACCGGTGGAGGCGGGTGCTCGTCACGGCAATAACGTCATTGATGCTCGCCATAGGTTCCGGCGGACGATCGCGGCGACGGCAGCGGTCGCAGCAGCGCTAATCGCGATCGCCATCGTCGTGTGGCCTACGACGAGTAGCTCCAAACCTGCAAAGGTGACCGCGACTGAACAGGTGCGCAAGGCACCTGACGCCAGAAGCGTAAGCCTGAAACTTAACGGCGGTGCTTCTGCAACGGTGGTCATATCGCGATCGCTCGGTAGAGCCGTCCTCGTCACTGACCAGATGCCCACTCCACCGCCTGGCGAGGTCTACCAAATGTGGTTCCTCGGCGCCA
>JBDTCL010000313.1:0-3017 GCA_039923595.1 Antricoccus sp.
GGCGCCAATTGTGAGATCAGCTGCCGATGAGGTTGATCATTTTGGTGATTGATCGCTTCATCTGTTCTGCACTGATGAATGGGGGATGGCGGCGTTTCATGAATCCCTCATCGGTGACCGCCGACCAATCACATGTCTGCGTCACCTGCGTCTCGCCGCGTGGTCCGACATCAAACTGCCAGTCCCACCGCACACCGACAGGCGTCGTGCCTGGCCGGGCAGGCATCCACGAAATCTGCACATCCGGAATGAACTCCACGACATGATTCTCAATCTCGTACGGTCCGTCGGTGCTGTTCTCCATAGAGATTAAGAATGTCTGGCCGACCCCGGTAATCGGCGTCTTGGTGGCGCTCGCCTGAAGTTGTTTCGAGCCGTCCATCAAAATGTGGTTGGCTGGAATGCTCAAAAAGTCGAACATTTTAGGAATGGGCAGGTCAGTAACGACTGAAACGCGTTGTCGCTGGTCGCGGACCGGTTCATTTGTCGCAGCGGAATGAGGCACCTGAGGCATAGCAACAACCGTAGTCCGCCGAGCCATCGGTTACCACACCATCCCGCGCGATGTAGGTGTGGCAAGTGATGGCTCGGTGCGGGGTGCGGGCGAGGAATTAGGATGTGGCAGAGCCTGATCGGCACGGTCTTCAAAGGAGAAGTCACATGGTCGCCCCAGATATGGCGGTAGTCCCCGGACTCCGTAGCAGCACTATTTCCGATGCGCTTGACAGTGCGGCCGGTCGATTCAACGACCGCACGGCGCTGACCTATGACGGGCGCACTTGGACATACACCCAGCTCAATGCGGCCGTGAGCCGAGTCGCTGCGCAGCTGATCGACAAGGGGCTCGCCAAGGGCAGCCGGGTCGCTGCATATGGGCAGAATTCTGATGCGTTCGCGCTGTTATTCCTCGCCTGCGCGCGCGTCGGACTTATCCATGTGCCGATCAATTACGCGCTCACCGGCGCCGAGCTGTCGTACATCCTTGACCAATCGGATGCACAGGCGATCTATGTCGATTCCCACCTTGCCCAGTACGTCGATGATCTCACCGACCTGCCGGCAATTCGAGGCTCCTTCACCGACGGCCCAGACAGCATCTTGGCGATCGCTCAAGGGGCCGACGAGCCGGTAGTTGACGTTGCTGTCGAGGATGGCGACATCGTGCAGCTGCTGTACACCTCAGGGACCACCTCGCGGCCTAAGGGATCAATCATGACCCACCGCGCGTTGCTGCATCATTACGTCTCGTCGCTGGTCGCGCTGGACTTGCGACGCGACGATATTCAGCTGCTACCGATGCCGCTCTATCATTCGGCCGGAATGCACGTGTTCTTGCTGCCGTACCTGATGGTGGGCGCGACGACGCACCTGATGCAAGTACCTGTGGTGCCGACCATCTTGGAACGAATCGAACGGGACCAGATCACCTCGATCTTCCTCGCACCCACGGTATGGGTGCCGCTATCGCAGCATCCTGACTTCAGCACTCGAGACCTGTCCTCGCTCAAAAAGGCTCAATACGGCGCTTCCATCATGCCTGTCCCGGTCCTGAAAAGGATTCAAAAAACCCTCCCGGCCGTCGGTTTCTATAACTGCTTCGGCCAATCTGAGATCGGCCCATTGTCGACCGTACTTCGGCCCGAAGATCACGAGGATCGTCCCGACTCGTGCGGTCGGCCGGTGCTGTTTGTGCAGATGCGGGTGGTTGATTCAGATATGAACGACGTCGCGGTGGGTGATTCTGGTGAGGTAATTTATCGCTCCCCGCAGCTCTGTCTCGGTTATTGGGATAACCCCGAGGCGAGCGAAGAAGCCTTCAAAGGTGGCTGGTTCCACTCAGGCGATCTGGCCACGATCGACGCCGAGGGCTTCATCACCGTCATCGACCGGATCAAAGATGTCATCAACACCGGCGGTGTGCTGGTCGCCTCTCGCGAAGTCGAAGACCGTCTCTATGAGCATCCGGCGGTTGCCGAGGTGGCGGTTGTTGGGATGCCGGACGAGAAATGGATCGAGGCAGTCACTGCCTATGTCGTCCGCAGGAACGATGTGACGCAGGAGGAGTTGATTGCGCACTGCAAGCAAACCCTCGCCAAGTTCAAGATCCCCAAGACTGTGCGATTCGTCGAAGAATTACCACGTAACGCTTCAGGTAAGCTGCTCAAGCGCGTCCTGCGCGACAGTGATAGTGCTTGACCTGAGCCGCTGGAGCGTCTGCGCACGGTATCGTTGGACGGTTGTGTCCCCCAGGTGAGGTAACCCATGAGCGACGATATTCCATTCGTACTGCCACTGCTACGCGATGGCATTGATCCGGTTGAAGAGCTTGGTGCGCTGCGCACCAGCACTCCGATCGTTCAATTGGAGATTCCCGGCGGGGTGAAGGCGTGGCTCGTCACCAAATACGATGATGTGCGCGCAGTTCTCGGCGATCACGAGCGTTTCAGTAACGACTTCACCAAGCTCGCCGAAGCGGGTGAGCTGCAGATGCTGCTGCAATCAGACCCCGGCGGCCTCGGTCTTATCGATCCACCAGATCACACGCGGCTGCGGCGCATCCTGACCCCTGAGTTCACCATGCGCCGCTTGCGACGACTCGATCCCAAGATTGAGCTGATCATCGAGAAGCAACTCGACGCGCTCGCCGCTGCCGGGCCAGGCGCTGATCTGGTCGCTCTTTATGCCAACCCCATTCCCTCGCTGGTGATCTGCGATCTGCTTGGCGTGCCCTACGAGGAGCGCGACGAGTTCGCGAAACACAGCCAAGATCGGTTTAACTTCACTGGAGATCTCGCTGACTCGCTCGGGGAAATCAGCGAATCGTTGAAGTACCTCACCCGAATTGTCGAAAAGATGCGCCAGAGTCCCAATGATGGACTGATTGGTCAAATCATCACCGAGCATGGCGACAGCATTACCGATATCGAGTTGGCGGGTCTGGCCGACGGTCTGCTGACCGGTGGGCTTGAGACCACGGCTTCAATGATCGCCCTCGGCGCGCACATCATTATGCAAAA
>JBDTCL010000314.1:0-10318 GCA_039923595.1 Antricoccus sp.
GCCTGATACAAGCGTAATATATTCATCGCCGGTGAAGCGTCCAAGCGTAACCTCTTCGAGCAAAGTGGGCCAGTGCGTCAAAGTAACGGGCAAGAGCAGCAATGGCACGTTGTCGGCGAAGGCCATAGCCGTGGTTCAGACCAAAAATGACAAATGTAAATAGTTAAGTGCCGGGCAGCGGCGCATCCAGGTCCGCGCCATTGTGCTGATCGGTCGGTCACGGCAGGCTGGACGATCAGCACGTAGTGTGACCAGACAGCCACGCAGACCTGACGACTATGACGATCGTCTTGCGCCCGTGCCCGAGTACGGAGGAAGTGCCAACCACGTGAGCTCATCACAGGATACCGCCGCGCGTAGTCTCGCCCATTGGAGCGAGGCTGGCCGGACCGAGATGGAGGCGTTCTACGTTCTCGCCACCGAGGACTACCGCCAGTTGGCGCTAGCCGCCGACTGGCCCTCCCTTCTCGCCGGTCGAAAGAACCTGCTCGACGTTGCCTGTGGCAGCGGTAAGTTCCCCACCGCACTGCGCAAGTACGCCGGGCTAGCCGCGACACCCGAGATCAGCTATGACCTGCTTGACCCCTCGGCGTTCTCCGTTGCCGAGGCCCGGGCGACCCTCGGCGCGCCGTTTGTCCCAGGCCGCGAGCTCGAAATCACGCTGCAAGACCTGCCTGAAGACTTGACCTATGACGTGGTGTGGGCGACCCACGCGCTCTACGCGGTGCCCCCGTCTGAGCTTGCCGCAGCTGCCGAGCGCTTCGTCAGCGCCATCGCTCCCGGTGGGCTCGGCTTCGTGGCGCAAGCCAGCTCGATCTCGCACTACCTGGCCTTTTACGACGCCTACCTGGCCGGTGTCCCCGAGACCGCGGGCGTTTCTCCGTTCACCACGGCCGAGCAGGTCCGAGACGCATTGGTTGCCGCCGGGGGCAACGTCCGCGAGGAGCGCATCCGCTACACGAGCGGGACCGCCGAACGTGCCATCGCTGAGGGCTTCTTGCAGCGCTGCGCCTTCGACGACTCGCTTAGCCTGGCACAGATGGAGGCCGCGCCGGTGCTGGGTGACTACCTCGCCCGCTGCCACGATGCCGACGGTGTCTGGACCTTCGAGCACGAGGTGGCATTGCTATGGCTGTAATGAACGACAAACTTCCCAAGGCAAACCGCGAGGGTGGCATCGATGCCGCGTGGGCGGGAGATGACCAGCAGTGGTGGGACTGGTATGTCACGCTCGCCGCCAACCCCGAAGCTGCTGGGCCACTCGTCGATGGCCCCGGCCTGCCCGACGTGGAGCCTGCCTCCGACGATGAAGTCGCGCGATTCCTTGCCACCCCGTACGACCTCCCGGCCGATGCCGTAGCCGCATACCGAGAGAACGCATTCGTGAAGCTGCCCGGCGTGCTGAGCCCGGCCGTCATACGCAG
This sequence comes from Antricoccus sp., assembly GCA_039923595.1. Classification (GTDB taxonomy): domain Bacteria; phylum Actinomycetota; class Actinomycetes; order Mycobacteriales; family Antricoccaceae; genus Antricoccus. The sequence continues at coordinate 1,425 of JBDTCL010000314.1, forward strand.
GCTTGCCGACCGACTGCACGAGCTGCTGGTCGCCGAGCACGGCACCGAGACCAGTGGCCGGTTCCTCGTTTTGGAGCAAATGTGGCTCAATGACGACTTGATGCGGTTCGTCGCGACCTCACCGCGGCTGGGGGCGATCGCCGCGACGTTGCTCGGTGAGGATGGCGTCCGAATCTACCACGACAACGCGCTGAGCAAGGAGCCGAGTTGCGGGCGAACCCCATGGCACCACGACGACGAGCACTTCCCGCTCGATTCGCACCAGGTGCTTACCGCGTGGATGCCAGTGTCGGCCATCCCCGCTGAGATGGGTCCACTGAGCTTCGCCCACGGCGCAAGCCTGCGTGAGCTACTGACCGGGGTGGAGTTTGACAAGGTGGGCACCACCTACGACGTGGCGGTCTCCCAGCGCTTTGGTGAGTCTGGCGTCCAGGTCACCGACTCGCCCTACGACGTCGGCGAGGTCAGCTTCCACTCCTCGTTGTGCTTCCACACAGCTGGCCCCAACCGGACTACCCAACCGCGCCGAGCACTGGGTACGACGTACTTTGCCGACGGCACCCGGGTCGTCGCCGCACCCACGATGATCAGCGGTACGTGGCAGGAGTTCCTTCCCGACACCAAGCCCGGAGCGCTGGCGCAGAGCGCGCTCAATCCTCTCGTGGGCGCCCCCAAGATCGCTAAAATTCCGTAATCGATACCGCTCGCGCCTGAGCGTTGGATGGCCTGTCAACCGCTAGGGTCGATGTCGACCGAAACATTCCGCCTCGTTTGGGGACTAAATTTGCTAGGCCTGCCAGGGCACATCACGGCCTGTTTGTTTGATCTCGACGGCGTTCTCACCGACACTGCCAGCGTGCATCGAGCGGCGTGGAGGCAAGCGTTCGATGACTTTCTTCGCGAGCGCGATGGGGCAGACTTCACCCCGTTCGATGTCGATGACGATTACAACAGTTTCGTCGATGGCAAACCGCGTGAGGACGGGGTGCGTGATTTCCTTGCCTCGCGTGAAATCACCCTCCCCGAGGGCAACCGAGATGATCAACCAGACGAAAAGACGATCTGGGGAGTCGGCAACGCCAAGAACGCGATGCTGCAAAAGACCATCCAGACCGATGGTGTTCGTGTCTACGAAGGGTCGCGTGCCTACCTGGAGGCTGCTCAGACCGCCGGGCTGCGGCGCGTGGTTGTCTCATCGAGTGCGAACGCCCAGATGGTGCTCGAAGTGACTGGTTTGGCAGCCTTAATCGAAGGGCGAATCGACGGGGTGACCCTGGCCGAGAGCGACCTAAAAGGCAAGCCCGCTCCCGACTCGTTTCTCGCCGGAGCTAAGTTAATCGGCCAGGAACCGCGGCAATGTGCCGTTTTTGAAGATGCGCTCGCTGGGGTCGCGGCTGGGGCGGCGGGTAGCTTCGGCTATGTCGTTGGCGTTGATCGAGTCGGGCAGGGCGCAAAGTTTCGCGAACATGGTGCGGATGTCGTGGTTAACGACCTCGCCGATCTGCTTTCCCTCGACTCGCAGCAATCCGACTCACAGCAATAGGTGCCCGAATGATCCGAAACTTTACCGCCCGGATGGATCCGGTCACGAGCGACGTGAGTACCGAAGCGGCGTTTGCCGTTGAGCCATGGTTGGTTCGAGAGTTCATGCCGAATATGGACGATCTGGGTCACGCCGAGTCCGTTTTTGCACTTTCGAACGGCCATATTGGGGTCCGCGGAAATCTGGACGAGGGCGATCCGAGCGGTCTGCCAGGAACCTATCTGAACTCCTTCTATGAGACCCGTCCGCTGCCGTACGCGGAGGCGGGGTACGGCTATCCCGAGTCTGGGCAGACGATCGTCAACGTCACCAATGGCAAGCTCATCAGGCTCCTTGTTGATGATCAACCTTTCGACTTGCGATACGGCATCGTGCGTCATCACGAACGCACTCTTGATATGAAAACCGGTCTTTTGCATCGGGATGTGTTATGGGAAACCCCGTCGCGTCACCAAGTGCGGGTCCGCTCAACCCGGCTAGTTTCGTTCACCCAGCGGGCAATCCTCGCGATCCGCTATGAAGTCGAAGCGGTCAATGTACCGATCCGGGTTGTGGTGCAGTCCGAATTGGTGACGAATGAAGAATTACCGACTCGCGCCAATGATCCGCGGGTCGCCGCTGCGCTCGATAGGCCACTGGAGAGCGAAGCGTTTTCCAGCCACGACAACCGATCCCTTCTGATGCACCGCACCAGAAACAGTGGCCTGCGGATGGCCGCAGCTTGTGACCATGTCATTCATAATTCGGATCTGCCTACCAACACCTACATCGAACCGGACTGGTCACGCACCACAGTGGGATCGGTTCTGGAGCCCGGTGAAAAGCTTGGACTCACCAAATTCGTCGCCTATGGCTGGTCATCGGCCAGGACCATCCCGGCGCTTCGCGATCAGGTGGACGCTGCGCTCTCCTCCGCGCTGCACACCGGCTGGGACGGTCTGGTTTCCGAGCAACTGGGCTACGTCGACGACTTCTGGGATGGTGCGGACGTCGAGATCGACGGCGATCCGGTTGTCCAGCAGGCGATCCGGTTCGGCTTATGGCATGTGCTGCAAGCGGGTGCACGTGCAGAGGGCCGGGCTATTCCGGCCAAGGGTTTGACTGGGCCCGGCTACGACGGGCACGCATTCTGGGACACTGAGTCGTTCGTCTTGCCGGTGCTCACCGCGACCGCGCCGCTGGCGGCACGCGATGAATTGAGTTGGCGACTGTCGATCGCACCGCTGGCTCGCGAGCGTGCAGAGACTTTGAAACTCAAAGGTGCCACGTTCCCGTGGCGCACCATCGACGGTAGGGAATGCTCGGCATATTGGCCTGCCGGAACGGCTGCCTTTCATATCAACGCGGATATCGCGGTCGCTGCCGCACGTTATGTGTTTTGGACGGGTGACGAAGAATTTGATCGCGATGTTGCACTTCCGCTACTGGTTGACACCGCGCGACTGTGGGCTGATCTTGGGTATCACGGTGATGATGGCAAGTTCCATATCGATGGTGTCACCGGACCTGATGAATACACTGCCGTCGTCGACGACAATATGTATACAAACTTGATGGCGGCTCAAAATCTGCGTTATGCCGCCGATGTATGCGAACGATGGTCAGCAGAAGCGGCGGCGATGGATGTCTCAGAAACGGAAATCGCGCAGTGGCGAGAGGCTGACGATGCGATGGCGAAGCCGTTTGATGAGAGAAAAGATTTATATCAGCAGGATCGGGGGAGCACTGATCGAGAAGTGTGGGACTTCGAGACCACCAGTGCCGACGATTACCCACTGCTGCTGAGTCACCCGTACTTTAGTATCTATCGCAAGCAAGTGGTGAAGCAGGCTGATCTGATTCTGGCGATGCACTGGGCGGGCGATAACTTCACCTTGGAGCAAAAGGCACGCGCATTTGAGTATTACGAAGCGTTGACCGTGCGTGACTCGTCGTTGTCGGCGTGTGTGCAAGCGGTCATAGCCGCTGAGGTCGGGCAGTGGCAACTCGCGCATGCATACCTTATGGAGACCGCACTGGTCGACCTTCGGGATTTGTCGCACAACACCAGGGACGGCGTGCACATCGCATCCCTAGCGGGGATCTGGCTCGCGCTCGTCTGTGGATTCGGCGGAATGCGCGATCATGGCGGACACCTGTCGTTTAATCCCGCGCTGCCATCGCATATGGCGCGACTTTGTTTCACCGTTCACTGGCATGGCTGCAAATTACGCGTCAATGTGTGCCAAGACCAAGCCATCTACACCCTCGATGATGGACCGGATGGGCATACCGAAATCACGCACTGCGGTCAAACATTTATGTTGACGGTGGATGCGCCCGTTACGATGGATCTACAGCCCGTGACGCCACTGACTGAGGCGCCCAAGCAGCCGCCTGGACGTGCGCCACGAGATGATCTCTAGCGATCGGGTCGGCTAGAGCTGGGAAATTAGCGCACGCCACTGATCGGCGATGTCAATTGCGGCCGAGCCAGTCAGAGCGCTCAACGCGAGCCGCGCTTTGCGTGCATCCAGCGGTCCTGACATCAGGACGCCGTGTTGCTGCAGATCGATCTCACTCCCGGGATAACCGTATGTTCGCTGCAATGCCCGACCCGAACCGGTGCGCGAGGCGACGACGACAGGCAGCACATCGGCGAGCGCAGTGACATGATCCATCGCGTGCGCAGGCACATGACCACCACCGAGCCCGTCGATGACTACGCCGTCGTATCCAAGCTCGGTAACGCGCGTCAGCATCCGCAGATCGTCGTCGAATGCGGCACTGATCAGCGCCACCGAACCAAAAGATTCAGGTGCTTCGATCCGGACTCGCGTAGGACGGTAAAAAAGATGGAATTCATCCTCACTCAGCTGACCGATCGGACCGGTCTGCGGACCGGAACTGAAAGCGGCCGGACTGGTGGAGTGCATTTTGCGGACATAGAGCGGGTCGTGAATCTCGTCATTCATCACCACTAGGGCGCCGATCTCGTTGCAACGCCGATCAGCTGCGACACTCACGGCCGCGACGAGGTTCGCCGGTCCGTCGGCACCAGGGAGAGTGGGACTGCGCATCGCGCCGGTCACGACATAGGGGATTGCTGCGTCGCTCAGAATCGACAGCAGAAATGCTGTCTCCTCAATCGTGTCGGTGCCTTGCGTGACGACCAATCCGGTTGCGCCTCGCTCGGCTGCCTGCCGACCACTGGTGAGAAGTTGAGCGATATGAGCGAAGCCAAGACTTGCCGAGCCGAGCTGCGCGATCTGCTCAGTGGTGATGGTCGAGATTGCACCGATCGATGGCACAGCACTGAGCAGATCAGCGATAGCTATCTCGGGCCGCACGCCGCCGCTTGCTTGAGCTGCAGGATCGGCGCGCGAAGCGATGGTTCCCCCGAGCGACATTACGTGCACGTGGGGCAACGACGCTGGTTGGCTGTTCATTCTCGCAGCCTATAGCGCATGCCTTTCAGCTCGTGAGATACGTATGGAAACTATCATCTGGTGCCACGATGGTCAGATCACTGACAGCGCGCGTGAGGCACACGTACAACCTATTGAGGCCCTTGTCTTCTGCCGCGATAATGAGTTCGGGATCCATCAGGACGACCTGATCAAATTCCAGGCCCTTTGCCAAATCGGCCGGTACAACGTCAATATGGTTCGTTTCTTCCTCACCAACGACACCGGCGCTGATGCCCGCATTGGCTAGGGAGTCAGAGACCGCAGCCATTTGGGAGCGAGCGCAGATAACCCCTGTGGTTCCTTCGCGCGAACCGGCAGCTTGGACGACATCGATCATCGCGCGCAGCGTCTGTGGATCGAATACTTCATGCAGGCTGCCGACACCGGGTCGCACAGAGGTGGCGGGCGGAAGCTGCGGAGCGATTGTGGGTAGTAACCGATTAGCAAACGTGAGAATCTCGCCGGGCACTCGGTAGCCCTGGGTCAACAGTTCCAGATGCGCCTCGGGTCGGCCGAGATGTTCTAGTGTTTGCTCCCACGAGGGACTCGACCAATCACTGGTGCCTTGGGCGATATCACCCAGAATCGTCAGCGAACCATTGACTGATCGACGGGCAACTGCGCGGCACTGCATCGGTGACAAATCCTGCGCCTCATCAAGGACGACGTGACCGTAGGGCCGCACTCGATCGAGCAGGCCAGCGGCTTCGTCGATCAGCACCGTCTCGCCGAGTGACCAACGGACGCGCTTCAGTGCCGCAGGTGGGTTGGTCCAAGCCAATAGTTCGACCTCGGCGTCGGTGAGGTCGCCGTTGGCTGCTCGTCGCAATGTCTCAACAGAGCTGAGCAGCTCATAGACCAAGCCGGGCGCCGTTACGGCGGGCCAAACCGAATCGACTGCCGCCTGGGTCGGTCGCGATCGTGCGCAGCGACGTACCTCGGCGTCCGACGGTGCGCCACCGCTAGCCTCGCGTTGGCGCCGCAGATCCTCCGCGAGAGCGAGCGCCAATCGCTCGCGACCGGCGGTGTAGGAGATCCCGCTGCGGCGCAGATCATCGACGTATCGGATAAAGGCGCGTTCCGGAACCCGGTATTTGCGATCACCCATCGTCAATTGAACTGAATCACGGGGTTTGATGATCCTCGAGCGGAGCGCACGCTCGATGATCGGTGCAAGCCGCGCGTCGCCCTTCAACCGAGCCACCTCAGGCGAATCGACAGATCGTACCGAAACCGAGCCGGTCAGTTTTTCCAATGAGGCTTGATCGACTTCGAACTCACCTAAGGCAGGCAACACCGCCGCGATATAGGACAAGAAGGAGGTGTTCGGCCCGACAATGAGAATTTTTGATGCCCTGAGTTGGGCGGGGTAGGCATAGAGCAGATAAGCGGCGCGGTGCAGGCCCACAGCGGTCTTGCCGGTGCCTGGCGCACCTTGCACGCAGACATCGATGTCCAACGCTGAGCGAACGATGTCGTCCTGATCTGGCTGGATGGTGGCGACGATGTCGCGCATTGGACCGACGCGCGGGCGTTCGATCTCGCCGAGCAGGATCTTTGACTGCAGTGGATCGACGGTGCCCGTCAGCAGTCGTTCATCCTCGTACGACGTGAGCTCGCCACGAGCGAATCCGAATCGGCGGCGGCGCTGAAGGTGGCGCGGATCCGCTGAGGTGGCTTGATAGAACACTTCAGACATCGGTGCTCGCCAGTCAATGACGATCGGATCACCCTGCTGATCGCGAACATGGCGTCTGCCTATATGAAAGCTTTCGGCCTTGTCATCGCCGCGGTCTTCAAGATCGATTCGACCAAAGAAGGCCGGAGCGTGACTATCGTTCTTTAGCGCTTCGAGTCGAGCCGCACGATATCTGCCCAGTATCTCAGAGGTCCACGCATCCGATCCTGCGTCACCGATAAGTTCGGCGGCCTGACGCATCTGATCGAGGCAGGTTTCAGCCAGCTCCAAATGGTGACGTTCTTGGTCTAGATCGTCTGCGGTGGGTGGGAAATTAGGAACGATAGACACAATCGGAAAACTTTACTCTGTGCGCAATAGTTAGGCCAGTGACTATTTTCTGATCGCGCTTAGCAACAGTTGGCGACTTGGTTTCACGGAATACTCACAGGATGCTGATCGATGCTCCCTAAGGTCAGAAACTAACGTCCTACTCATGAGAATTCGGACATTGGGAATTTTTGTGGCAGTCGCGATGCTGGTGTTAACCGGCTGTGGAAGCTCATCTAAGAATCGTCCGGCGGCGACATCTGGGGATCAATCACAAAGGGAGTCGTCTGGTAAATCAGCTTGGTTGCCGGCAGGCGCCGTTGTGCATAGTGATATCGCCTACGGCGATAATTCTGCGCAAAAACTCGATGTATACCAAGGTTCTAAGGCGAAAGATGCTCCGATCATCATCATGGTCCACGGCGGCGGTTGGCATCGTGGCGACAAGGCAGACACGAATGTCGTGAAAAACAAGGTTGCGCACTACCTGCCATTGGGCTACGACGTCATATCTGTCAACTATCGGTTATCACCGCAGGTGACTCCGGTAACCGAGGCCAGTGACGTGGCTGCAGCGCTGGCCTACGTGCAAAAACATGCCACAGAGTGGGCTGGTTCGGCGAGCAAAATCGTAATGATGGGGCATTCCGCGGGCGCGAATCTGGTCGCATTAGTCGCTGCAAATCCGACCTTCGCCGCGAAAGCTAGCGCTGCACCGTGGCTTGGCACAGTGGTTTTAGACAGTGCGGCATATAACGTCGTGCAAATCATGCAGGCGAAGCACCTAGCGCTGTATGACCCCGTCTTCGGAACCGATCAAGAGTTATGGCAGCAATCTTCACCGACACTCGTACTCGGCGGCAAGCCAGCACCGATGCTGCTCGTGTGCAGCACTAATCGCGCCGATTCTTGCCCCCAGGCAAAAGCCTTCTCGATTGCGGCCGATGCTCTCGGCACGAGCACCTCTGTTGATCCGGTCCCCCTAAGTCACGGGCAGATCAACGCCCAGGTCGGCGCACCGGGCCCACTGACCAACTCGATCGACGCACTCTTGCGATCGCTGAAAATGCCGTAAGCCGCTAGGCGCGAGGCGGGCACCAGGCCCGAAGCGCGACGAGCAAAGCATCGACGCCGATCCGCAGCGTCGGATCAATGACGGGGGCATAAAACGGCGAATGATTGCCCGGAATTCCGCGCAATGCTTCCATAATCCCTGCGGGCCCATCGGCCCCTGCAAAGAGCGCAGGATCGGCACCGCCAAGGAACCAGAATGCGCACGGCACCCCGGCTGCTTCGGCGAGAACGCCAACGTCCTCACTGCCGGTCATCGGGCCGGGATCGACAACCTTGTCCTCGCCAAGCCAGCCCTGAAAGGCCTGGCGCATCTGGCCGACTGCGTCCGCGTCGTTCATTAGCGGTGGGAAGTAGTCGGTGTGGTCCACTGTCGCTTCCGGAGCGCCAGAAGCGGCGGCTTCGGCCTGCACGATCCTGGTGATCGCCGATAGTGTCCGCTCGCGCACCTTGGGGTCATAGCTGCGTACGTTGAGCCGCATTGATGCCTCATCGGGAATGATGTTGTTGTTGGTGCCGCCGGAAATCATGCCGACAGTCACCACGGCAGTCTCCAGGCCTCCGGTTTCGCGAGAAACGATCGTTTGTAGCCGCATCACTGTCGCGGCAGCCATCACGATCGGATCTACAGTGTTTTCTGGCCGCGAACCGTGACCGCCTTTGCCGTGCATCGTGACCGTGAGCGAATCGCTGGCCGCCATGGCCATTCCGGCATGCATGGCAATCATGCCTGCTGGCATGGGTGAGACGTGCTGGCCAAGGACCACGTCGGGCTTGCCCACGCGGTCATATAGACCATCATCGACCATGCCTTGGGCGCCGG
>JBDTCL010000315.1:0-5631 GCA_039923595.1 Antricoccus sp.
GCCGCTCTATATGCAGATCGTTCAGGGCGCCTCGCCCATTGAGTCAGGCATGCTGATGCTGCCGCTCGTGGCCGGGCTGATGATTGCCGGCATCGTCGCCGGCCTTGTTACCTCCCGCACTGGGCGAATCCGTGGATTTCCGATCTTTGGAACTGCGCTGGCGACGGTGGGCCTGCTGTTGATGTACTTTCTCGTGACTGCGACAACCCCCCTTGTGGTGGTGGCCGGCTGTATGTTCGTCCTCGGTTATGGATTAGGTAACTGCATGCAGTCGCTAACGTTGATCGTGCAGAACGCGGTCCCGCCGCGAGATATAGGTGTAGCGACGGCCTCGGCGACGTTCTTCCGGCAGCTGGGGGGCACGCTCGGGGTAGCGGTCTTCCTGTCGATCCTGTTTAGTACGGTCGGCGACAAAATCCAGAGCGCCGTTGCTGCTGCACCACGCGGCGTGCAGGTCGAGATTATCGCAAACCGTAGCCTTGTCGCGCAATTTCAGAACGACTCCACTGTCATCGGCAAGCTATCAAAAGCCGCGCAGTTCCCCTTCAAGGTCGGCTTTGCCGACTCGATGCATGTCATCTTCCTTGTGGCTGCCGGGATCATGTTCCTCGGTTTTCTAGTTCTATTGCTGATGCCGCGCGTCGAACTACGCAGCCAATCCGCCTCCGAAGCAGCAAAAGCTGAGGCCGCGGGGGTTGATGCTGCCGGCGCTGATGCTGATATTCAAGTCACCGAACAACCCACGGAGCATGCTCGGATCGATCAATACGGGGCCGAGGATCCAGTATCAGTACGTCCCCGACACCGCGAGGAATCACGTGAGGTCGTGCTGTCCGGTGCAGGGAGTCACCGTCCTAAACATTCCATCAACGGGGACCATCAGCCCCGGCACGCCGCCGACTGACAGCCCCCAGCTGATCGGTTCGTTTTAGACGCAGTTGTTGCAAGCTGAGCATCGGCGCTAGCCTTGACGTGCGCCAGGAATGCACGCTTCGTCTGAGGAGATCCGCCCGTGTTGGAGTCAACCCCGACCATCTATCGCGCGTCACAAATCGTTGCGCAATCAAACCGCGGACCCGACCCCGACGCCTTCGCGGTGACCGGCGAACAAATTACAGCCACCGGAATGCTCAGCGAGCTTACCGACCGCTTTCCGGGCGCCGAGGTCGTCGACTTCGGTGACACAGTGGTCGTGCCCGGGTTCAACGACGCGCACGCGCACCTGGCGATGACCGCCGAGGACGTATTGCATCTTGACCTCTCCCACAAAGCAGTCGCCGACATTGATGCGCTGCTGGGCGCCATCGGGCACGAGGCGGCCAACACTCCGGTGGGGCTGTGGCTGCGGGGGAGTCGATATGACGACCAGAAAACCGGCCCACTGAACCGTGATCAGCTCGACAAGATCGCCCCCGACCATCCGGTCCTCGTCACCCATGTCGCCGCGCATTGGGGAGTGGTCAATTCGGCGGCGCTTGCCCAGCTGGGTATCGACGAGTCGACGCCCGCTCCTGAGGGCGGCTCCTACGACCGCGATCCAGGCGGGCGTCTGAACGGGCGGTTGGTCGAACGGGCATTGATGAATGTTGCACTGCCAACAGAGGCAGACGGCGATGCAACGATCCCCGCGAGCAGTCCCGCGGATTTGCAGCGCGGATTGGCGCGGGCGTCCCGCTCCTGGAATGCCGCTGGGTTGACGTCGGTATGCGACGCATGGGTCCGTCCGGATGACATCGCGATGTTCTCCGCGGCGCGTGCGGCGGGGGATCTGACGCTGCGTCTGGGAATGCTGCTCACTATCGACTACTACGACAAGGTTGCCGCCCTCGGAATCGGCAGCGGATTTGGCGACGACTGGCTGCGCCTGCTCGGTATCAAGATGTTCGTCGACGGCGCGATCGGCGGGCGCACCTGCTTGCTGTCAGAGCCGTTCCACGACGGCGTCGGCACGCCTATCCAGACCACGCCGACCAAGACCTTAATGGCAGACGTCGCGCGGGTGCATCGTGACGGCATGCGGGTTGGCGTACACGCCAACGGTGACACCGCGATCCGGCTCACCCTCGATGCAATGGAAGCAGCGGCGCGAGAGACGCCGCGCCCTGGTCTGCGGCACCGAATCGAGCACTGCACGGTGATCGACGACGAAATCCTGCGACGGATGAAGGCTCTTAACGTGATCGCCGTTCCTTTCGCCGGGTACGCCGCCTATCACGGTGGCGCGCTGAACACCTGGTATGGACCGGATCGAGTGGACCGCATGTTCGCGCACCGTTCATTCCTCGACGCCGGCGTGACGGTGGCCGCGTCGTCGGACTACCCGTGCGGTCCGATCGAACCTTTACTTGGGATGCAGTCGTTAGTCACCCGCGCTGGTATCGACGACGGAATTGTGGTCGGCGAGAAGCAGCGGATCAGCGCGGCCGAAGCGTTGCGCGTATTCACACTGGAGTCGGCGGAGGCCTGCGGGGACGCTGGCCGCAAAGGCCGCATCGAGCCGGGCTACCTCGCGGACTTCACGGTTCTAGACGCGAACCCGCTGACCGTCGACCCCTCGGGTATTGCCGCGATCGGCGTGCGTGGCACCTATGTCGGCGGTCGCCAGGTCTATAGCGCCTGACCGTCGACTTAGGGCGTCGTCCGTCATCGCGCGCTGCCTACCGTTTGAATGAACGTGACCAGGTTGGAAGGTGGTTCGCTGGGGGCCGACCGCGTGGCGTGAGTAAGGCGCCCCTGTACCAAACTGTTGCCGATCTTCGCCGAAAAACGACGGCTGGGCGGATTCCAGTACGCATCAGGCATGCCTGCCAGGGGAACGTCGTCCTGGTTAGGTTTGTACGTTGCACCCTTGCCCGCGGAGCGCGCGACGTTTAGATTGCCTTGTTTTCCGAAATAGGAGCACCGGGGAGAATCCGCTGAAGCGTCGAAGCTTCTGCTTACCTCAACTAGTCCGACCAGCGCGGCGGCGGTGTCCAAAACCTTTCCGGCACAAGTGCCGGTGGTGGCCAACCCGGCGATTGTGGGATGAGCCGGTATGCGAGGAAGAATCACGGTGGCCGCGGCGGTCGCGCTAGCGACCCAGGCTTTTTTTCGCGTCGCTCGGCTCCGCCGCGGACGGTGTCGAAGTGGTCTTTACTCCCACAAGTGAACAAGTCCACCATCGGACCAAACGAATCCTCAGTTGCTGAGTCGTACTCACACTGCTCGTCATCGACTTTCGAATCGTTTCCAGGATTAATCGTGCTCGGGTCTGCTATCAGCGGATTCGATTGGTCAACATTGAAAGCCTGAGTGATTTGCACCGACGTGATGAGCGAGCAGACTTCAACTTGAGTCGTATTCTTGACTGCGGGAGCGGACGGGGAGCTGTTCGAGTCTGCAGTCCCTGAGCACCCGCCGAGCAGTATTGCCACGAAAACGGCCATCGCGAGGATGCCGCGCTGCCGCGCGGCTATTTGGACCAGGTACCGGCATCGAAGGAGATTAGCACTCACCACGAACATCGCACGCTTGCTGAAACTGATAGAGATCTGACGAGCTGATTAACCGGCGCACCGCCACCTCTATGGTGAAAGCAAGCCAATCGACCGGACACCTGGCGGTTAACAACTTGGGGGCGTGGGATGAAGCGGGCAATAGTGACGATGGGTTCGATCGTTGGTCTGACGGTGCTCGCAGGGTGCACGACAGGCACGAAGTCCTCGCCGAGTGGCTCTGCATCCACAGCATCGGTAACGTCCCAGAGTTCCTCGGCCGCGAGTTCACAAAGCAAACAGGCCAGCGATGGGCTGTCTAAAGCCGTTGGCCAGATCAGCGCCAAAGCCAAAGGCCCGTACTGGAATATTGAGTACGGCGAAAGCAAAGAATTAGCAGCACTTCAGCAGCAGTACCCAAAGCAATGGGGATCGACCATTGGCATCGGATTAGCGGGATCGCCAGCACAGTTCAACACGCTGGGTCTCAACGTCGAGAAAGCAGACTTCTCGTTGACCGTTGGCGTCGATGTTGCTCAGGTGCGGCTGATATCCGGTGGCCAAGATGCGGCGACAATCACCAAGACCGCGAAGGGCCTCGGCTACGCAGGTTCCGGTGTGTTGACTAAAGATCTCGATGTGTCAGTACCAGTGACCACGACCGTGACCAAGGTCAAGACTACGGGCGCCGATGTGGTGCTTGCCGGCCAAAAGGCAGACGTCGGATGGGTCGATGGCAGCGGTGATTCAGTGGTCGACAGCAAGTCAATCGCGGCGATCGTCGGCTGCCTCGGCGGCCTCAAGGCGGCCGTAATTGCGCAGCAAACTCAAGGAATCTTGGTCGGCGTTGGCGTCACCGATGATGGTGACAAGGTGCGTACGGTGATCTGCAAACCGGGCGGAGAGTCCCAACAGAAGCAGATTCTGAACGCACTAACTACCGGTAAAACCGGCACAGGTACCGCGTATGCAGACAAATTTGGCACACCCGAATCGAAAATTGCCGACGGTGTTGTTCAAGTCACGACGGTCAACAGCTCGACCGCACCAGCAACGACGATCTACCAAATGTTCCAAACCCAAGAGCTACCCGGAGTTTGACTGGTGCTCACGAAGCGATAGTCAGTTTCAAAAAGTCAAGACGAAGCGACCACGAACACCGCCGCGGGCCAACGCTTGCTGAGCTTCGCCGGCCTTCTCCGCTGCAAAGGTGCCGGCCACCCGGATCGTGAGTGAGCCATCTTCGGCCTGTTGGCGCAGCTTGTCTAACGCGTCATAGTTCTCGGCATAATCACGCACAATGACCGGATGAAAGCGTAGGTTTCGCTCGCCATTGCCTTTCCAGAAGCGAACTGTCGCGACGCCGCCGTCATCCTTCACCGCGGGTAGTGCGAGTGTGTCCATCACCGCACCATCGGCAAGTGCGTCAACTCCGTCAGGGAAATGCCGGCGGATCCGCTCAGCAACATCATCGCCGCGCCGCACGATGATATCGGCGCCGAGAGCGCGCACCAGATCCTCGTCAGCTTCAGAAGAGTCCGCGATCACGGTGAGGCCGTCAGCCTTAGCCAGCTGAACCACGTAGCCGCCGAAGGCGCCGGCCGCGCCGGTCACCGCAATGACTTGACCAGGTTTCAGATCAAGCAGGTCGAGTGCGAGGCGAGCGGTCAAGCCGTTCATCGGAATCGTCGCTGCCTCCACATGACTGCGGCCAGCGGGAGCCGCTGTCACTGATCCAGCAGGAAGGACGATGCTTTCGCGGTAGCCACCATGCGCATGATCAGGCACGACGATCCCCATCACCGCATCTCCGATCTGCAGGTCGGTCTGCACGTCGTCGCCGATCTCGTCGATGACACCAGCGACGTCCATTCCTGGCACGAAGGGAAACTGCGGGTCAGTGTCCCGAGCGGCACGCGCCCCGGCCGGAATATAAGTATCGGTCGGGTTCACCGCAGCGGCGTGCACCCGAACGCGTACCTGCCCAGGACCAGCATGCTCGATCGGCACCTCGAGCACCTGCAACTTCTCAGCTCCGCCAAACTCCATCACGCCGATCGCTCGGGTCATCTGCGTCATTCATGTGCTCCTTTGAGGGTTTGGTTCAGCAAAACGAGTGCTAACTTCTTGTTACCCTCTCACGTAGCTGGGAGGGTGT
>JBDTCL010000316.1:0-16487 GCA_039923595.1 Antricoccus sp.
GGCCAGGTCGTCATCCAGGAAATGGTCTCGCCACCCCATTTACGCAACAGCTGCTTCGCTGTTTCTGGATGGGCCGTGCCTGTCGCCAGTCTCCGCTTGCTACGCCGCGGCACCTTAAACGATCGGCGGTACGTTATCAAAATCACGGCGATGCCCAGTGACAGCAGCGCAGTCGCAGTGAATTCCCCTAGGCCCACAAAGTTCGTTTCCGGATCCGGTACGAATAGCAAAATCACCCACAACACCACGAGCAGAATGCCCAATAGCACCGGAATCGCTACGAGGACGATCTCTCCCCACCAGGCCCATCGGTAGCCGCGTCGCAGGCCATTGGCGATGAGCAGGGTGATCACCAGGTTGATCAACAGCGCGTACCACGTATTCGTGTTGTCGTTGGCAGCCGGCCCGAATGGAGTGAGTCGGTCCGGAAGGAACACGCTGATCAGCTGGGACGCGGCGACGAACAGCACCACGATGAACGCGAGCAATCGCACCTCATGCCGGGTCGGCAGCGCCCGCGCCTTGCGCGCTCTAGGCCCAGCCAGTCTGGAGGAGAAGGGCATGCTCAGCGCCACCGCGAAGAAGTGCTCCGCGTCGGCCATCTGCCCGATGAACATGATGGAGAAGATCACGTATACCCACAGCAGTAGGCGTAGCCGGAGCCGCCATGGCGGCCGCACGGTCGCCGTTGCAGCGCTGAACGCCGCCAGCATGCCGGCGGAGAACCCGACGTCCGTCTCGGTGGCCCGCTGCGAGACCCACTCCCAGCCGGTGTGCCGGAAGATCAGGAAAAGGAGTGCCGTCAACAGCACCGCGGCGAACTGATAGCCGACCGTGATGAGGATCGTCCGCTTCGTGCCAAGCCGCCACTCCGCGAAGCCGGTAAGCAATGCGAACAGGCCGACGACAAACAAGTAGTAGACGGGGAACAGCGCGAAGAAGTTGCCGGTGATGAGGGTGTACCAACGGCCCTTCTCGAAGGACGGCAGTCCGTAGGCAACGTAGTCGTACCAGGACTTGGTTTCGATTCCCGACCACAGCGTGCCGAGCGCTATGGCCAGGACCAAGGTAATGACCACGTAGGAGGCAGTAAATGGCACTCGCTTGGCGAGCGCGATGACTCGGAGCGTGCGCGAGGGCTCGGCCACCGGCTGGAGTGCCTCGGTAGTCAGCTTGGGCGCTGGTCTACTCGCCGGGGGTTCTGCCGGACGCTGGTCGATCTCGGGCACAACATTCTCACCTTCGCCGGGTCCAGAGGGAAGATTCAAGTCCTGGACTGTGCTCGATGTTAGATTACGTCGCGAGCAGATCAGCGGACATCGTCAAGTTCGGTTACCAGTCCTTTGGCCGCCGTATTGCGATAGGACATCTCAACTAGTTCAGCCACCTCGCGCCAGCTTGGCTTGGTCGCGCGAAAGTTGAGCCCAATCCAGCCATAGGCACCAACGTAGGCGGGTACGAAGAAACGTTCCTCGCTTAGCAATGCTTCGCGCTCCAGACGATCGGGCAGGAACAGCACCGATTGGGACCACTGATCCGATGAGTGGTCGCCCTTGACACTCGCGCCATAGCTGGCAAAGACCTTTTTAGTGAAGAAGTTCGGTCTGCCGTGCGAAATCTTCTCTCGAGCCTCCGGCAGCTTCAGCGCAATCTCGCGCAGTGCAGATAGGTATCGATCGCTCTCGTCGAACCTGGTCGGATGCGCCATCATAGGAGCCTATCGCCGGGTGGGCACAGCGCCAACTGAAGAGTGTTCTGATTCGAAGGGTTGATGGTTTGGTTGATCATTCTTCTCATCGCAGTGCTGTGGGGCTGGGCTATCTATAACCAGTTTCACTCAGTCGGCAAACGCACCAGAGAGATGCAACTAGTCGCCGGGCAACTGGGACTGCAATACTCCGATATTGATGACGAATGGACCAAATTTGAGTGGGGCGATCCGGTGCCCACCAAAGGCGGGGCGATCAACATACTCACCGGCCAACATCAGGGCTGGTCGGTGATAGCGCTTGATCGCAGCTGGGGCGCCGCATATGGGCGGGGACGCGGCAGCGAGGCCTACTCAGTTTCAGCGGTCGCCCTCAGTCGCGAGTTTCCGCGCCTATACGTGCATCAGCGCAGCCTGGTGAGTCGGGCTCGCGGAGTCAAAGAAGGCAACCGAATCGAACTAGAGTCAGCACAGTTCAATACTCATTACGTGGTGCATTGCAAGGACCCGCAGTTTGCCTCAGCGGTATTGACTCCTCGCACCATGCAGTGGCTCCTTGAGCACAACGTGCCGTGGTTTAACATCGTCGATCGTCTCGTTGCCACTGGCCGCAAAGGGATGCTCGCCGGGGACCAAATTGAGTCTGACTTGGCAGCGGTGGAGACTATCGCCGGCCAATTGCCTCGATTCCTCTTTGACTAACGGTCTACGATTGTTGGCTCGTGGGCACCGATTTGGCACTCCTTGCCGCGGTCTTGCGACTTGCCGTCATTGATTTCACGATCACCAGGACAATCAGCGCGATGGTGATATACCAGCTATAAGCGGCAATCTTATCGATAACGATCTTGGCAGGTTCACCGATCTGATAACCGAGATAAATAAAGATGCTTCGATACAGCAGCGCGCCCGCGAAATCGATCAGCAAAAAGGTGCGCAGCCGCATGCCGGCCAGCCCCACAAAGGCGTACACGATCACATTCGGGATGAACGGCACAAACCACGACAGAAAGATCGCTGCGCCACCGAATCGTTTGGCCCACCGCTCGGCAATCCTGGCCATCCGTTGGGCCCACTTTGACGGACCGGTGAACATCGCGATAACTCGCAGGCCCCACAGTTTGCCCGCCCACCAAAACACCCAATCGAACTTGATCGAGGTCAGCGCAGCAGCCAAGAGCCCAAGCCACCAGTACGGTTCGTGACCGACACGCATCCGGGCACCGATGTCGATCATTGCGATGTTGGAGCCGCTGAACGCGGCAAGTGCGTAGGTACTGAAGCTCAAAATCAAGGCCTTGAACGGCAGCGTCGCGAGCAGATATACCGAGATTCCCATGACGGCGCCCCAGCACCACTTGTCAGCCTTGGTCGGTTCGCCCTCCCACGGCCATGGCGAAACGTGCGCCGGGCGTGCAGAAGACTGCGACTCACCGATGTCGGTATCGATCTCGGTGTCGGGATCCTGGGATGCGGGCTGGTCGGCCATGCCTCGTACGGCGCTCCTGATCTGCGGATTTGACCCTGCGACCTTACGCCACATCCGGGCCTCAGCGCGTTGATTGCAGTAAGTTCAGCCAGATGTTGGATGAGCGGGTCACGGCGTTGCTAGCACCAACTGAAACGCCACTCGTCTATGAATTGCCCTATCAATTGGTCGGTCACAACGCGATCGACGGCGAGCGAAATCGACGTCCTGAGGTTGGGATGGACTGGGACCCGTTCAGCGGTGGGTTGGAGTCAACTCGGACTGGATGTCGGTCAAAACGCGCGGGGTCAGTGCTCCAGGTGCAATGGGTTCGATCGCGGACGGCTTCAATCGCGCGCAACGCGCACATGTGCTCGAGTGACTTGATCCATGATGTGGCGCGCCCCGGTTTCACGCTCAGCTCCTATTTGCTCGTCAAGGGCGCTCTCGAACCACATCATTTGCACAAATGCGGCGTTACCCACCTCAATCCATTCCATCAAACACTCTCAGCGGGCGCTCCCTTCTGCATGCTGCGAGCTTGCCACGCATGGCTGATCAAGGCAGCCGCTGACCTGTTGAGAACAAGATCGTTATACGAGACAGTGAAACGGCGACATAAATGCAGTTCGCGCATGCCTAGTTGGCCGTCTCTTATGCGTTTCATAATCAAAGTATCGTGAACGGTTGACACCGTGCGACACATGATGGTCGGATATCCGCGAGTAAAATTGACCCCGGATCAGGATTCGGATCGGCAGGTCGATGAGCCATCGGCATCGCATCGTCGTAGGTGACTGCGCTTTCGCTCGCCCGTTAAGCCCCGTACTGCTCGGTTACCAAGAACGCCAGCCGCGCGTTGAGGTCGTTCGATGCACTACTGGATACTGGTGGGATGCTGCCGCCCTCATGTGTGTAATCGATGCTGCTGTTGAACCACACCCAGATCTCGTGATCGCGGTTCGGCTCGACAAAGACATAGAGCGAGTCGTTGAAGACGCCGCTGGACTCGTCACCGTGTTCCTCATACCAGCTCGTGCCATCGTTCCAAAGGGATTGCCTGTGATCAAGGCGCGTCACGCCACCTATTTCGCGGACTAACACTCGCAGTTCGCCGCGATTGTGCGCGACCTCAAGGTTGGAGTCATCGTGCCAGCGGAAGTCGTAGGGCATGAATCCAGAAACCCGCATCAGGGTCACGCTGGACTGCGTGCGCACGCGGATCCCAACACCGGCACCATTCCAGGTGTGACTGGTGTCGCCGGGAGTATCACGTCGAGAATCAACTTGGAGCCTCATCGCGCCGGTGAAGCGATCGGCTGACGGGGTGCCCCAGTCTTGGATCAAGTGCCATTCGAAGTCGAACGGCGTCCCGCGCACGTCCAGACCGAGCGACGTCAGCGCTTGGTCGCGAACGGGGGTTCCCGATTCCGTCCGTGGGGTCAGTAAGTGACCTGGGTGGGCATGACCCTCGAGGCGCACTCGGCTCAGCTCATCGAGGATCGAATCACTGGAACGTCCGAGCTGCTTCAGCACCGACCGGTTGCGCTTCGCTTCAGAGGCATACAGCTCACGGCGCAGTCGAGAGTCCTGTGCACCAAGACGCGCTAGCTCGACCAAGGAATCCGCGTCGCCGTCGCTCCCGTCGTGAGCGACACGTGAGTTTTCGTCAGGTTCACTCTCGGGTGTCCGCTGTTCCGTGGCCATGAATCCACCAGCTCTCGCATCGGCACTTATGCTGCAATGCCTTAACTCTAAGGGCAACCAAGTGATTACGACAGGCCATTTTAAATAGCAACGCTACGCGGCCCTTGCACTTCACTTCTTGGATCCCTGCTCTGAATCCTTCATTACTAGGGAGGCCAAAAATGATCAGGAGCCCGATAGGAACCGATTACGACACAGGAGTCACCAATGTCCACACCCATCGCAATCAAAGGGCAACCTCACCGCTGACCCTACAGTTCACCAATACAGGTAAAGCAGTCCTCGCCATTGCTGGCGCCCACTACGCCATCTTCAAACGCCTGCTGGCTCACCGATGCCTGGACCCGCCTTCTGCTCGCCGAATCCCAGTCGGTTGAGGGGGTGCAGTCCGTAACCGCGCGATGAATTGCTGCGGGCATCCGGGCTGCGTACCCGGCTGGCATTGTCGAGTTGCCGTGATCGCATCAGAACGGAACCCGACAGCACAGCACAGCGCCGTGTCCGGGGGACCTGCCAGCCAGAATCCGGGCGAACTCCACAGCGTCCAAAGAAACCGGAGTGGGCCCGCATCCCCGTGACCAGTGCCCACCGGCCCGGCCGGTCAGGGTGAGGTCGAAGGGCTGGCCGTGCGCGGCGCCCCATTCTTCGACGAGGTCGGCGATCAGCCGGCCGTCGTGCTCGGCGGTGAGCACCAGGGCTCGATCGGTCGCTTGACTGACGTCGATGCGGTGCATCCAGGCGTCCCTGGTGTAGATCCGATCCATCAGATAGCCCACGGACCTGATACCCAACGGTGGCCCGAACGGCACCCTCAGTGCGCGCACCGGCGCAGCGAGGCGCCGGCGGGCCCGCAGCCCGCGGGCCGAGGCCGAGATAAGTTCGGCTATCAGCCGATCAGGACTGACGTCCGCCCGTTCCCGCACCTGGACGTCGTTCATTCCGTCGACGACTGGCCGATGATGGCGACCCAGGCGGTATTGCCGGGCGAGTTCGCGCAGCGACGCGGTGGCCGCGGCAGCGCCCACCAGATGCGCAAGGACCTGACGGACATCCCACGCGGTGCATACGGTGGGCCGTCGCCAGTCCGTTGCGGACAGGTCGCCGAACAAGACGAGCAACCTTTCGTACTCGAGCGCAGCGGCTGACATCCAGTCCGCATGCCGCATCGGGGCATGGCCGACGGCGACGCTTGACGGCGAGCCGGACGTCGTTCCCAGAAGATCTGAGGCAGCCTCGCCACCCCGACCATCCGCGGGGGTGACCGACCCGGAACCCTCGGCGGTGTCGATGCCGTCCATCTCTGTTCTCCCCCAAACTCCCATTTACCTAATGGCATTAGGTATAGTCCTGTCTTGCCAGCCAGTCAAGACCGGCTTGGGCCTGGTGTGTGATGGTGTCGGTGGATGGCGGCAATGTCGTGACAAGAAGGTCATCGGAGGTCAGATGAGTGGCGATGGTCGGGCTCAGCGGCACCAGGCGTCTCGAAACCGGATCCTGGCCGCGACGTGGACGATCGCCCGGCGCCGGGGGCTCGGCAGCTGGTCGCTGCGAGACGTAGCCGATGCTGTCGGTATGCGACCGCCGTCGCTATATGTGTATTTCGACAGCAAGAGCGCCCTGTACGACGCCATGTTCGCCGACGGCTATCGGGAGTTGCTTGCGATCATCGAAGCCACGCCGACCGACGGCGCTCCCCTTGAGGTTCTGCGCCGCGCAGCACATCTGTTTTTCAACTTCAGCGTCGCGGACCCGGCTCGATTCCAGCTGCTGTTCCTGCGCACGCTGCCCGGATTCGTCCCCTCCGCCCCGTCCTACCTGCTGGCGCAGACCGTTCTGGACAAACTCGGTGAAGTCCTCCGCACGGCCGGAGCCCACAGCCCACAGCAAGTAGATCTCTGGACGGCCGTGTTCACCGGGCTGGCCAGTCAGCAGATCAGCAACGATCCCGGCGGGCATCGCTGGCAACGCCTGGTGAATCAGGCCGTTGACTTCCTACACCACGCGCAACCTCCCAACCAGCTAACCGGTGACCCCACACTCGCCCACCCACCGCCCTGACCAACTTTCGCCAGGGCATCACCCTGCATCCCGCGCGAGTCGCAGATACTTACCCATCTGGCCCGGCGGCACGATCAATGCCGTCGTCAATTGGGGCACCTCCACCGGAACACCCAGCCTCTTATCGGACCGACATTGAAACCTTCGTGACAAAGGTAGGCGCCGAATCCGTAAGATCTGTCCGCTTTAATGCCCACTGGGGACTGTGTATTTAAACGTGTTTCCGGCCCAACGCGCTGATGAATACTCAGCGGGAAAGGTGCCGTGATGACGACACTGGATGGTATAGCGAAGAAGGAGACTGAGCCCTCCGCGCGGCCGGGGCGCGGTCGGTGGTTTCGGGGGCTTGGCGGCTGTCCTTCGTTTGCCGGGTTGCCGCTGCAAAGGGGCGCGTGCTCGCGTAAAGGGGCGGCCCTACCCACTGGGGGGAAGTGAACAGGGCCCCGACGACTCGATCCTGAAGGGCAGGGTCACCCGTCTCATGAGCGACCCGAGACGGATAAAGCTTACGCCGATTTTGGTGCGTTTTCTACGCTGCTGGACGAGGCGGACGCGTGCTAAATTGAACCCTGGGGGGATGGGAGTAACTAGCCCAAGGGGGGCTTCGAAAGAAGCCACACCGACGCTGCCGGTGGATCTGTTGACGATGGATTGAAAGATCTGTCCATGGAGCCCGCGCGGTGGCACGATCTGCGAGCTTCTGCAACCTGTGATGATTGCAGGAACTCGCCACCTCAATTACGCGCGCGAAAGACCCGTCTGGCCAGCCGGTACCGGCACTGTTGATTTACTCCCATCGGGGCCGCCAAATCCTGATCGCGGCCCCGCTCGCGGTAGTTGTGCGGAGTACTTGAGCGGCCACATCCCCGCCTAGTAAATATATTTGTATGGGTTCCCCATGCGGGGCCAGCCGCACGCCCGGACCACCCAAAGGAGTCCTCTCACAATCGACCGTCAACGAAACACTCTTCGTCGACTCTTCAAGTATCGGCGGGTCATGTTCATGGCTCGTGTCCGAGAGCTATGTACTGCGAGGCACGTTCGCGTCGGTGAATAACCGACTATTTGATCAGTGCCACAACATCTGAAGTTTGATGTCCGATAAGGATCCTCATACGGAAGGGCTGGCGGGGCTGACACGACCGGACGACGCTTAAGCCAAGCCGTTGGGCACTGCCGCAGACGGTCGTTTGCGACAGCAACGCATACAGTCAGAGCACGGATGTGGCCGCCGCCCGATGCACAATGCCCCACCCCGTCGTATGTGATGGGCTGAGTCGCGACGGCACGTGAATGTGACCTTGGAGGTGGCGATCGTCGACCCATTGCTAGACATCAAGGTCCATGTCCCCAAGCGGCGACGTGGCTGGATAGCACGTCCACGGCTGAGCGAGCAGCTCAACGGTATTGCGGAGGCGGCGCTGACGCTGGTGTCGGCGCCGCCTGGGTTTGGTAAGACGACGCTGCTCGCGGACTGGCTATCGATCCCAACGGCCGATGGACGTACCGGGGCATGGTTTTCCCTTGACCATCGCGACAACGATCCGGCGTTGTTCTGGGCCTACCTCGTCACCGCGCTGAGGACCGTGATTCCCGGGATTGGTGCGGGTGCGCTGTCAATTCTCCAGTCGCCACAACCGCCGACCGAAGCGGTCCTGTCCAGTCTGCTCAACGACCTGAACACGCTCTCGCACGATGTTGTGCTGGTGCTGGATGACTATCACGTCATCGACACCTCCGAGGTGCACGACGGGATGGGCTTTTTGCTGGAGCATCTCCCGCAACAGTTGCATGTGGTGATCGCCGCTCGAGCGGATCCGGCGTTGCCGGTGGCTCGGTTGCGCGGGCGCGGCGAGCTCGTCGAGATCCGCGCCGCCGATCTGCGGTTCACCCCCGACGAGGCAGCGGCGTACCTCGACCGGTCCATGGGATTGACGCTCACGGCAAAGGATGTCGCGGCGTTGGCGGGGCGCACCGAGGGGTGGATCGCCGCGCTGCAACTGGCCGCGCTGTCGATGCGGGGGCGTGCTGACGTCACCGCGTTCATCCTCGACTTCGCCGGTGACGCCCGGTACATCGTCGACTATCTGGCCGAGGAGGTGCTGAACCGGCAACCCGAGGATGTGCAGCGTTTCTTGATGCAGACCTCGATCCTGGACCGACTCAGTGGCTCATTGTGTGATGCGGTCACCGGCCAGCACGGTGGCAATGCGACGCTGGCGGCGTTGGAGCGGGGGAACCTGTTCCTGAGCCCGCTTGATGATCGGCGCCGGTGGTACCGCTATCACCAGCTCTTTGCTGACGTGCTGCAGGCGCGCCTGCGGGAGGTGCAGCCCGACGACGTCGCTGATCTGCACCGGCGGGCGAGCGAGTGGTTTGAGCAGGCAGGAGAACCGTCCGAAGCGATCCGGCATGCGGTGGCCGCCGAGGATTTCCAGCGGGCGGCGGGTCTGGCCGAAGTGGCGATCCCGGCCATGGGTAGAACCAGGCAGGAATCCACCGTCCTGTGGTGGCTCGCGGTACTGCCCGAGGACGTGGTACGCGTCCGACCGGTGCTCATCGTCGGGTTCACTGGGGCATTGCTGCTGGCCGGCAGGCTCGACGGTGTCGAGGCTCGACTTCAGCAGGCCGAACGGTTGCTGGACGAAGCGAAAGGTGCCGGAGCAAGGCCAGCTGCCCCCGGGACGGACGTTATCGTTGTCGATGACGCCCAATTCCGCGGCCTGCCGGGCATGATCGAGCTGTACCGGGCCGCGCTCGCCCTGATCAGCGGCGATGTGCCCGGCACGGTGGAGCACGCGCAGCGCGCCCGCGATCTCTCCGCAGCGGACGACCCCCTCTGTCGCACCGCGGCCTCGGGACTGTCCGGGCTTGCGTTCTGGTCCAGCGGAGACCTCGACGCCGGACATTCCGCGTACGCCGAATGCATGGCCGGGCTTTATCGGGCGGGGTATATCGCCGACACATTCGGCTGTGCGGTCGCGCTGGCCGACATCCGACTGACCCAGGGCCGGCTGGGCGAGGCGCTGAGCACTTACGAGCAGGCCCTGGAGCGAGGGTCCGGTCAGGGCGCGCCGGTGCTGCGTGGCACTGCGGACATGTACGTGGGGATGAGCGAGGTAGCTCGCGAACGCGGCGACCTAGCCTCCGCCATAGCGCATTTGCTGCGGAGCCAGGAGCTTGGTGCGGACACCGGGCTACCGCAGAATCCGTACCGCTGGCGGGTCGCGATGGCACAGATACTGCGAGCCCGAGGAGACCTGGTCGGCGCGCTCGACCTGCTCGACGAGGCGGACCGGGTCTACAACGGCGATTTCTTCCCCAATGTTCGGCCGATTCCCGCCTTGCGGGCACGGGTGTGGGTCGTGCAGGGAGCGGTAGATCGCGCACTCGGTTGGGCCGCTCAGTGCGGCGTCTCCCCTGTTGAGGACCTCAGCTACCTGCGTGAGTTCGAGCACGTCACCCTGGCCAGGCTGCTCCTGCTCCAGTACCGGACGAGTCGAGCCGAGTCCACGATCAGCGCGGCGACCCAATTTCTAGGTCGTCTGCTGCGTGCGGCGCAAGCGGCGGCCAGGACCGGCAGTGTCATCGAAATCCTTGCGCTGCAAGCACTTGCCGATCACATGAAGGGAGATATTCCGGCTGCACTTGTATCCCTGCAACGCGCACTCATGCTGGCAGAGCCTGAAGGCTACGTCCGGATCTTCGCGGATGAGGGCCCGGCAATGGCCGCCCTTCTGAGAGCGGCCGCCAAACATCGAATGAATCCCCGTTACGTCCCTCGACTTCTCCAAGCCACCGAAAGAACACAGCACAGCACGCCCGACGGACAAGGACTGATCGCCCGGCTCAGCGACCGCGAGCTGGACGTGCTGCGGCTCCTTGGAACGGACCTGACCGGCCCGGACATCGCTCGGCGGTTGTTTCTGTCGCTGAACACGGTACGGACACACACCAAAAGCATCTACGCAAAGCTCGGCGTGAACAATCGTCGATCAGCGGTCCGCCGGGCGCAGGAACTCCACCTGACGTAGTCAGCCGGGCGACGACCCACGTGTGGCGGGTTGATCGCTGGGTCAACCCGCCAACGGTTACTTCTGCGGTGTCTGCAGCCGGGTTCGTCTCATCTCACCAAAGGCCGATCGGCGACCTCCCCACATCAATCACCACATGTGGTGATGCCCGCTCACCACATGTGCTTCTATGTTTCGATCACACCAAGAAAAGCCGAGGCGCGGCCGGGGAAATCCCCACGCGGTGCACGGCGCGAAGGGAATCCAGATGAGCAGAATATCGACCGCCGACGAGGCCGGGCGGTACGAGATTCGCCTCAGGGGACACTTGGAATCCCGATGGGCCGCCTGGTTCGACGGACTGACGCTCACCCCGCAGTGCGATGGCACCACCATCATTCGCGGCATGGTGGTCGACCAGTCCGCCTTGCACGGCCTGCTCGCAAAGGTGCGCGACGCCGGCCTGCCACTGATCTCGGTCACCCGGATCGCACCGGACGAGACCTAGAACCGCACCTCATCCGCTGCCCTGCGCAGCGGTACTACCGCTCTGCTCCTAGGACGGCTTAGCGGGGCCCAACACCTAGGCACGCTCACTCATCAACATCCACCCACGCAAGGAGACCGACATGACGATCACCGTTCACCCCACGACATCCACTACAGCAAGACACGTTCCGATGACCTCACTGAGAAAGACCTCGCTGGCCGCCGGCGTGCTCTACCTGATTACCTTCGTCTCGATCCCGACCCTCGCCCTTTACAAAGCGGTACGCAAAGCGGACTACATCCTGGGCGTCGGCCCGGACAGCCAGGTCCTGATCGGCGGCATCCTGGAGATCATCGTGGCACTCGTCTGCATCGGCACCGCCGTCGTGCTGTACCCGGTACTCAAAAGGCAGAACCAAAGCCTCGCAATGGGATTCGTCGGAATGCGGGTCCTGGAAGCAGCCACTATTTTCTCCGGCGTGGTCACCGTGCTCTCGGTCGTGACCCTGCGGCAGACCGGAGCCGGAGTCAGCGCGGTGGACACCGCTCGGGGACTGATCGCCATGCACGACTGGACCTTCACCCTCGGGCAAGGCCTTCTGCCGGGCGTGAATGACGTGCTGCTGGGTATCGTGCTCTACAAGTCCGGCCTGGTGCCGCGGCCTCTTGCCCTGATCGGACTGATCGGGGGGCCCGTCGTCATTGCTTCGGTCATCGCAAAGTACTTCGGTCTCTACGACGAACTGTCAGCCTGGTCATTGCTCGGAGCCCTGCCTGTAGCGGTGTTCGAAGTCTCGCTGGGTGTCTACCTAGTCGTCAAAGGCTTCAGGTCCTGCAGGATCACCGCCGGCATGACCGCGGCCGACGCACCCGTCGAGCGCACCGTCACCGTCTGACCCTCAACCACAGCCCGACCAGAGCGCCATTGCCCCACTTGTTGCCATCCCGCCAATAGTGCGGCAGCCGATGCCCGGATGCCGCACTATTGTCGGTCCGAGGAGCACCCAGGAGAGGCGAACCTGGGAAGTCATCCGCGGCACCAGATGCCTTCAGCCAATGCACTTCCAAGCGGCGCACCCCACCCCACAAAGAACTAAGAAGGCATGAAAGACGTGGAGAATCTCAGCGAGCGGTACGACGTGAAACTTGCCGTCGACGGACTGAACTTTGCGGTCCAACCGGGTATCCGTCAGTGCGTGATCGTCGTCTGTTGGTAGAGCGCGAGCTTCAGTTCATCATCGATTTGGCGGTACGTGATGGTCATGAGCGTGATAAACGGCTCGCTGTCGCTCCTGGTGGCCCGCACGAGCGCGATAAATCAGTGCAGCGGTGTTTTCGCCGAGGTCGACCAACCGGGTCCGCAAATTCGTAGGAGTTCCACGGTGACGAGTCTTTAGCGATGCGGCAACTGTGTCGCGGTCCAACGCCATTCCGTTGACCAGGATCATCTCCGCGTCGTTGGTCATTGCGGCACCGTAGAACGGGCCGCCGCGGCACTCGCACAGCGAGTCCCAGCCTTGATGTTCAAGTGCCAGCAAGTGATCAAGATCGACAGCGGTCTTGATCTGAGCCTAGCAAGATGATGAGATTCAACGAGCCGCTTATTCGGATCCCTCCTTGATGCCCTGAAGGTCAGTAGTACCTACGCCTCTGGTGTTAGCGAAGATCGGATCGCTCCGTATGTCGATCCCTCTACGGGATCAGATTGGCCCCCGTCATCCGGCGGACACACCGGGTGTGTGTGCTGGCCCGGCCGTTCTGAGGGAGAAGGAGCCGGGTTGGGTTGGTCACGGCCTACGTGCGGCGCCGTCGTTGGTGGGTCCTACTGTGCCTGTATGCAGGCTGCGGTCCAGACCAGGTACGGCTCACCGGAAGTGGTCCGGGTTGTTGAGGTGGACAAGCCGACCATCGGGGCCACCGACGTGCTCGTCCAGGTTCATGCCACAACAGTGAATCGGACGGACTGCGCGTGCCGGGCCGCCAAGCCCTTCTTCATGAGGTTGTTCACCGGGCTGATCAGGCCCCGGGCGACCGTCCTGGGGAATGAATTCGCAGGGGTTGTGACGGAGGTTGGCAGCAACGTCACGGCGTTCACGGTCGGCCAGCATGTGTTCGGCTACAACGAGGGCCCCTTCGGAGCTCATGCCCAGTATCTGGCGATCCCGGCGGCCGGTTCGCTCACGACCATGCCGGCGAACCTGACTTACATCGAGGCAGCTCCCAGCACCGAGGGGTCCCACTACGCCCTCGCCAACATCAGAGGGGCCAAGATCACCGCTGGTCAGGACGTCCTGGTCTATGGGGCCACGGGGGCGATCGGCTCCGCGGCGGTTCAGTTGCTGAACAGTCTCGGCGTCAATGTGACGGCTGTCTGCGACACGGCCAACGTGGACCTGGTCAAGAAACTGGGTGCTGCTCGGGTCATTGACTACACCACCACCGATTTTACCAAGGACGACCAGACCTACGATGTGGTCTTGGACTCCGTCGGCAAGACCTTCTTCGGTCAATGTCGGCCGCTGCTGAAACCGGCTGGGATCTACATTTCCTCCGAGCTCGGTCCTCATGCCCAAAATCCGTTTCTGGCGTTGATCGCTCCGCTTCAGCGGGGGAAGCGGGTGATGTTCCCCATCCCGAAGCATGACCAGGAGATGGTGGTGTACCTCCGTGGGCTGATGGAGTCCGGACAGTTCAGGCCGGTGATCGACAGGACGTATCCGTTGGACCGGATCGTCGAGGCCTACCGGTACGTGGAGAGCGGCCAGAAGATCGGCAATGTCGTTATCACCGTTGATCACTCCGACTAGGGCTCTGTGTCAAGGGTTCCCGCCGTATTGCGCCGCCCCAGGCGGCACGGCATTCGCACCCACGGCCGGTGGAAGCCGTGGGTGCGAGTGGTGGCGCAGTCAAACTCCAGCCAGGACGGGCTGGTCGCGCTTCACGGTCTTCTTGGTGTTGACGCCGATCGTGAGCAGGTAGCCGGCCATCCAGACTTCCGCAACCGTGACCGGGATGAAGATGAACACGTGGATCAGCTGGTTGAGGTCAGGCGTGAGGAACGCCGTCAGCACGTCCACCAGGTAGCAGCCGGCGGCCACCATAAGGAACACGGCCAGGGGCTTGGGGAACCAGCCGGACTTGTGAGCGAGATACCCCAGCGGCACCAGCCACAAACCGAAGAAGATCTGCCCGACGAGCAACCCGTAGTGCTGGGTGTCGAGCAGCAGAAGCACGATGGATTTGGATCCCTCGGCCCCCAGCGGCGACATGTCCACCGCACCGGTCGCAACCCGCAGGCCCGCGAACTCGAAGACCGCGTTGAGTGCCGAAATGCCGGCCGCGAGCGCGACGAGGACAACCATGGCCCTGGCCGCGCTGCGATGGACGTGGCCCAGCAGGCTGTAGAGGGTCAGAGCCAAGAAGACGAACACCACCTGGTTCACGAGGTCGGCGACGACGCCGAGGGAAACGAGACCGGTTTTGCCCACAAGGTTTCCCTCAGTGGCGGCCGCGTCGCCGACAACGTACATCGTGGGTTCCACGAAACCTTGGGCGAAGCCACCGAAGACGGCGACCAGCAGGTACAGGGCGCCGGCGGTTCTCGCGAGGCTCTTGGGTGAGTTCATGGCTGGGCTTCCTTCGCTGGAGCACAATCCCGGACAATCCGAGACTAAAACGTACGGTGTACGTCCTGCACTTCTTGAACTTAGACGTACGGTGTACTTAAGTCAAGAGCAGTCTTCCCACCCGATACGAGCAACTCATCCATGGAGCATCCAGATGGCTATCGAGACCGACCGCAGGGCCAAGCCGCGGACGGCGTTGAGCAGAGAGCGTGTATTGAGTGCTGCCCTGATCGTCGCCGATACGGGCGGGATTGACTCACTGAGCATTCGCCACATCGCCGAAGAACTCGGAGCGAAACCGATGTCGCTCTACAACCACATTTCCAGTAAGGACGACATCCTTGATGGCATTGTTGATCTCGTTTTCAGTGAGATCACTGTCCCGTCCGACGACACCGATTGGAAGGTGGCCATGCGCCTGCGGGCGTATTCGGCCCGAGACGCTTTGGTGCGGCACCCCTGGGCGAGCGTCCTGATGCAGTCACGAACCAACCCTGGTCCTGGGACTCTTCGACACCAGAACGCCGTGATCGGCTGCCTTCGGACGGCCGGCTTCACGATCCACCAAGCGGCGCATGCGTTCTCGGTCGTCGACAGCTATATCTACGGCTTCACCCAGCAGCAACACAATCTGACCTACACCACGCAGGAGGAGGCCGCAGCCGTTGCGGAAGCCATCCTGCACCACCTGCCCGCCGACGAATACCCGCACCTCGCGGACATGATCATTGAGCACGCGCTGCAACCGGACTTCGACTACGCCGCAGAGTTCGACTTCGGTCTGGATCTGATCCTCGACGGCCTCGAACGGGTCCCGCGCGGTGATGCGGACAACGCTCGCGATGAAGTGCCTGCTGACACCGTCCGATAGCCGAACGACCTACGGGGCATGATGGGCCAAAATCCCGCGCTGGAGAGCATCGTCCCGCAGGGGTGTCGTATACGGAACGACGCGGCGCGGGCCGACCGATAGCCGATCCCTCACCGGGACGAAGGAGCGCGACCAAAGGCGCGGTTCAGCGTCCTCCGTCCGGGTGAGGCATGTGGGGATCGCTCTGTTGAGAATCCTCCATCGGACGGCGGAGTCAGGTCATCGGTGAAGTGTCTCAGATCAGTTGTCGCAGGTTTGCTGCCCGTTTTAGGTCGTCCCTGAACTGATCGAGTGTCGTCATGGTGTACATCCGGTTGAGGTTGTTGGTCTGCCACGGGTGATAAGCGGCGATGGTCTTGTCTTCTGTGGTGAAACGCTGACTTAGGTCAGCGAGAAGGGTGAGTAGCGGTCGGTGACGAGCAGGAAGGCGTACGCGTTCACGCGCAGCCACCAGCGCCCGACACCGACCACGAAGTCGAATAATGGCCGCGGGTAGCGCCCAGTGAACAGGATCGCGAACCAAGCAATAACGACTGCGACGGCGGCA
>JBDTCL010000317.1:0-16389 GCA_039923595.1 Antricoccus sp.
ATGCCGACCGGGCAAGACACGCCGTTGAAGCCGTGGTTGCAATAGCCATTCGGGTTCTTCTTCAGATATTGCTGGTGATACCCCTCGGCCGCATAGATATGGCCAACCGGCCCCACCGTAGTGGTGATCTCCCCGAAGTGTGCCTCAGTGAGCTTCACCTGATATGCCTGAGTGACCTGTTTGACCTCATCGATCTGTTGATCTTTGGTGGTCAAGATCGTCGACCGATACTGCGTGCCAACGTCGTTACCCTGCTGGTAAAGCGTCGTCGGATTGTGGTTCTCATAGAAGACAGCCACCAGTGCCTCGAAGGTAATCTGCTTCGGATCGAACACCACAACGGCGACCTCGGCATGACCGGTGCTGCCACTGCACACTTCTTCGTAGGTCGGGTACGGCGTGAAGCCGCCGGCGTAGCCGACATAGGTCGTCCACACTCCGTCAAGCTGCCAAAAGATGCGCTCGGCGCCCCAGAAACAACCCATCCCAAAAACGGCGGTCTCGAATCCGTCCGGGTACGGCGGCAGCATCTGATTGCCGGTGACGACGTTAGTCTCGGCTACCGCAAACGGATAGTCCTCGCGCCCTTTCAGAGCAGTCTTCTGATCGATCATCTTTGGTGTCCCACCGAAAAGTCCCATACGTCAAGCGTAGGCCGGTTCGACGCGGGTGGGGTAATTTGCGGTACGCCTTAGTCTGAGCCCATGCATCAACTGTGGCCGATCATCGGTCTGATTACTGGCGTCATTGTCGTTAATGGGATCTCGACTCGTATCCGCGTGCCAGCACCGATTCTGCTGATCGTGGTCGGCTTCGCCGTATCGTTCATTCCCGGCGTGCCGAGCTTCCAGGTTGACCCCGAAGTCGTGCTGTCAATCCTGCTCCCACCCTTGCTGTATTTCGCCGGTGTGCAGTCTTCGCTGATCGCGTTTCGACGGCTCCTCAGGCCCATCCTGCAGCTTGCGGTTGCCGCCGTCATCGTCACGACGCTCGCGGTCGGCTTTGTCGTGCATTGGTTGGTTCCGTCCATTCCGTTCGCGGTCGCCCTTGCCCTCGGCGCGGTCGTCTCGCCACCGGACGCGGTCGCGGCCATCGCGATCGCCAAAAAGGTACGGCTCCCTAGCGGCATCGTGAACACCCTCGAAGGCGAATCTCTGTTCAATGACGCGACATCGCTCGTCATGGTCAAGGTCGCCACCGTCGCAATCACTGCTGGCAGTTTCGATGTGGGCTCGGCCGTTTTTGAATTTGCCCGCGCGTCGATCTTGGGCATTATCGTGGGTTGCGCGTTGGGCTTCGCGCTGTCCTACGCACGCCGAATGCTCTCCAATTCGCTGGCCACCACATCGCTTTCGCTGATCGCGCCCTTTTTCGCCTACTTGATCGGTGAATCAGTCGAGGCTTCTGGGGTGCTCGCAGTGGTTATCACCGGACTCATCGTCGGCTTCACGTCGGCCAACACCGTCAGTGCCGAGGTGCGGCTAGTGGAACGTTCGACGTTTTCAGCGCTGCAATATGTGCTCGAAGGCGGCGTCTTTGCACTCATCGGACTGCAACTGTGGGGCATCGTCACGTCCGTGGACACGGGAGTCGGCACCGCGATCACGACTGTCGTCGCTGCGCTTGTGGTCGTATTGGTGATCCGGCCCGTCTGGATCTTTTTTTCCTACCTGATCACCTCGGCGTTCGACCGCGAAGGATTGCCACCGCGCAACGTTCTCGCGGTCGTGTCCTGGGCCGGAATGCGCGGCGTGGTGTCCCTCGCCGCCGCGCAAACGCTGCCGCTGAGCACCCCTAGTCGCGATTTGATTCTGCTCGCCACCATGGGCGTCATTCTCGGGACGTTGACATTGCAAGGGCTCAGCCTGCCCTGGTTCGCTCGCAAGATGAATATCGCGCAGACCAAACCGGAGGACGGCGAAGAAGAGATCCGCAGGGCCAGAATTGCCGCAGCTAGTCAAACGACCGGGCTGGTTGATCGTGAATGCAGTCGACTTCGGGTTCCCGACAAAGCGCGCCCGATGCTCACCAAATGGATCGCACTGCGCCACGCCGAAACACTTCAGGACACCGAGAATGCACACCTGTGGCTGAAATACACCGACGTTTTCAATCACGTCCGGCGCGACATCATTGCAGGTGAGCGAGAGGTTTACCGTAAACTGCGCAACTCCGGTGAGCTATCGGAAGAAGGTTTCAGCCAGCTGGAGGGCGATCTGGATCTCGAAGAGGCGATCCTGAACCGCAAACATAGCCAACGCGGGCATCGCAGCGTGCTGTCGATGATCTCGGCAATCGAACCTGACCCGCGCATGCCAACTGAATTACCAGGCGAGTCCACGCAATAATGTGATCAACCCATCCAATCCGTTTGGGGTCTCGCCACGGAATACCTCTGACATTAAATAAATTGCTTGTTGTAGGTCTGTGAGATACAGCAAGTCGAAGGGATATCCATGACAGCAATCGAGAATCCGGCCGCGAACGATGCCCGACCAGCGGCACCGGCCATCCGCGCGATACCGGTACCGAATGCTGGCATCTGGCCAGGCTTGGCGACCCCACCGAAATCAAAGTTCAAGGGCGCCGTCGCGCGCCAGTTGATGAAAGCTGCGGCCCGCACGTTGCCCATCAGAGTCTGCTTCCCCGATGGCACCTGGTGGGGTGCCGGTGGCCCGCACGCCCCTCGGATGGACGTCATCAGGCCCGATGCGTTCCTCGCTCGCTTGGGGGTCGATGCCAAGATTGGCTTCGGCGAGGCGTACATGGTGGGCGACTGGACAACCGGCCGCGATACCGATCTCGCTGAGCTACTGACCCCATTTGCCGAAAAAATGACCGAGCTAATTCCGCCGGTCCTGCAAAAACTGCGCGGTGTGGTCGAGCGCATTCAGCCCACTGATGAGGAAAATAGCCTCGGTCAGGCCGAAAGCAACATCCAGCGCCACTACGACCTATCGAATCATCTCTTCGAGAACTTTCTTGACTCCTCAATGATGTACTCGTCGGCTTTATTCGAAGGCACCGATACCCTCGAGCAAGCCCAAGACCGTAAGGTGCGGGGCATCCTCGATTACGCTCGCGTCCGTCCTGATACGCATGTCCTGGAGATCGGGACCGGCTGGGGTGAGCTAGCGATCCAGGCAGCAAAACGAGGCGCCCGGGTGACCACCTTGACGCTATCGAAGGAGCAACGCGATCTGGCGATGCAACGCATCGCCGAAGCCGGCGTCAGCGATCGAGTCCAAGTCTTGCTTCGTGACTATCGCGAAGCAAACGGCACCTATGACGCGATTCTCAGCGTCGAGATGATTGAGGCCGTCGGCGAGAAGTACTGGGCAACCTATTTCGAATCCATCGACCGGCTGCTTGCCCCAGGAGGCCGCTTCGGCCTGCAAGCAATCACCATGGGCCACGATGAAATGATCGCGACTCGCAATGCGTACACCTGGATCCATAAGTATGTCTTCCCAGGCGGCATCATCCCGTCCATTAAATCGATCGAAGACAGTCTGCGCTTCCATACTGGCCTAGAAGTGCTAGAACGCCGTGACTTTGGACCGAACTACGCACGAACGTTGTACGAATGGCGTCAGAACTTCCTGGCGAACTGGCCAGTCATCGGACAAGGCGGCTTCGATAGCACGTTCAAACGGATGTGGGAGTTCTATCTCGCGTACTGCGAAGCCGGGTTCACCTCGCGGTACATTGGGGTCAGCCAATTCTCTATCGGTAGCCAGGTTTAGATGCAGCTAAACTAACGGCATCCGTTACGCGTCGTTGGTGAGGTGATCGAATGTCGTACCAACTTTGCGTGGCCGTGCGCACCCATCCCGGTCTGAAACGTGAGCAAAACGAGGACTCCTATTATGTCGGACCTCGCCTGCTCGTCGTCGCTGACGGAATGGGTGGGCATGCAGCTGGCGAGGTAGCCTCGGCGATCACCGCCGAACATTTCGCGCAAATCGACCAATCAAATCTTGATCACGATCTCTATATCCCGCTCACAGCAGCGATCGACCAAAGCAACGACGCGATCGCCGCCGCGGTCGATAAGGATCCCGCGCTCACCGGTATGGGCACAACAGCCACTGCAGTGCTTTTCGGCGATAAGAGGATTGCGGTCGCTAACGTAGGCGACTCACGCGCCTATCTTTATCAGGCTGATCGCGGTGCACTCACCCAACTCACCAGCGATGACTCATTCGTGCAGATGCTCGTCGAGGCAGGCGAGATTTCTGCCGACCAAGCGCTGCACCATCCGTACCGCAGCGTTGTCGTGAAATCAATGAACGGCACCCGGGTCAAGCCCCGATTCACTAGCTTGGTCCGGATGTACGGCGATCGGTATCTCGTCTGTAGTGATGGACTCACCGACTTCGTGGATCTCGACAAGATCGAAAATGCCCTGCATACCGAAGATCCAGCGCGGTGCGCTGATCAACTTATTGCGCTCACCCTTGAGGCAGGCGCCCCCGACAATGTCACCGTGATCGTCGCCGACCTCATCGCGGCCGCAACATCCAGCGTCGAGCATGACAACGCTGATACGACCAATTCTGAAGCACTCGCGCCCGCTACGAAGCCGATACCGATTCCGTAGCCCTGCAACCGTGGCAGCGAGTCGGTGTATCGTTCGAATCGAACACTCCTAGTACGACAGGGGAGCGCACAGCGCTGAGAGTGCGGGCAACCGCAGACCCTCTAACCTGATCTGGGTAATGCCAGCGCAGGGAGTCGTCCACCGCGAGGTGGCGCGTGCCGCTTTCTTGTCCTTGAGCGAAGGACACCGATCACATGACCAGTACAAATCGAGCTGCATCGACCAGTAGCGCAGAAACCAACACTGACCGTACCGACACCGATCGGGAGCGTAATCCCGGCAGATCGCCATTCTCTCGCTGGCAGACCTCAGACATTCTGATATCCGCGGTCGTGGGCGTTTTATTCGGCGTCGTCTTCATCTTTTGGAACAACCTGTGGGCCGCAACCGGACCCGCATTTGCCGGATTCCCACCCTCGCAAGCGGTGATCTACGGCATCTGGCTGGTCCCCGGAGTTCTCGCCCCGTACCTCACCCGCAAGGCAGGTTCGGGTCTGCTCGCCGAAATCGTCGCCGCGCTCGTTTCGGTGATCGCGGGCGGTAGCTGGAGCGGCGGCGCGATATTACTTTACGGCGCTGCCGAAGGCCTGATGGCCGAAGTTGGCTTCGCCATTGTTGCCTACCGCATTTGGAAAGCCTGGGTGCCGTTTCTTGCTGGAGCGACCGCCGGGATCGCTCCGGCGATACTCGACAGTGCGCTGTATTACCCCACTTGGGCATTCGGCTGGCAACTGACCTACGGCATACTGGTGATCGTTTCTTCGTCGATCATGTGCGGCGTGATAAGCGTGGCGCTGCGCAAGACCTTACAAGCATCAGGTGCGCTACCCAGCCGGAGGGTGTAGTTGCCTAGTCGGGTGCAATTGCAGGGCTTCGGCTTCCGACATCTATCGCGCAAGGCCTGGGCGGTACGCGATATCGATCTGGTCATCGAGGCTGGCGAGCGGGTGCTTCTGCTCGGCCCGTCAGGCTCGGGCAAATCGACCCTGCTGAGCGCGATCGGCGGCGTCCTCGACGAGCAGAGTGGCGACATCGCCGGTCGGGTACTTATCGACGGCGAACCGCCGACGCCCGCCACTGGCGGGCACGGGTCAATGCCCAAAAGCGGCATCGTCTTTCAAGATCCTGACAGTCAAATTGTCATGAGCCGGTGTGGTGATGACGTTGCATTTGGTCTGGAGAATGCTGCACTGCCCCGCGATCAGATCTGGCCACGAGTCGATGCTGCACTCGCACGCGTCAAATTTGGTTATCCCCGTGACCGGTCGACACATGCCCTATCTGGCGGCGAACGGCAGCGCCTGGTGCTCGCTGGCGTCATCGCGTTGCGTCCAGGATTGCTCCTCCTCGACGAGCCGACCGCCAATCTCGACCCGGGTGGCACTGATCAAGTGATCTCGACCCTGCGTGATATCTGCGCAGACCGTTCAGCGACGGTTATTATAGTCGAACACAAGATCAGTGCCGCTCTGCCATTGGTCGACCGGATCGTCGTCATTGATCCGGACGGTGGCATCCTTGCAGATGGCCGTGCCGACGAGGTCCTGCGCGAGCAAGGACCATACTTAGCCGCACGTGGCGTGTGGATCGACGATTCGATCCCCTACGTGCCTGCAACTAAGGCTAAGGGCACTCCGTCGGATCCGTTGCTCATCGCGCAGGCGCCGCAACGTCGCTATCGCGGTTCCGATCTGTTGCTGCCCGCGGCGACGGATCTGACACTTTCTGCTGGCAGTATCAGCGCCTTGGTCGGGCCAAACGGCGTCGGCAAGTCGACTCTCGCACTCATGCTCGCTGGCCTGACCAAGGTCGAAGTCGGCTCTGTCCGTGCCACTGCGGCCTTATCTACTGAGCACGATCGCCCATTGCACAAGTGGCGCGCGGACTATCTCGCCAACCGCATCACCGCGGTATTTCAGAACCCCGAACACCAATTTCTCACTGGGTCAGTACGCGAAGAAGTCGCTCTCAATCCCTCCCGTGTCAAGGCAGCTGACCAACAATCGCGCGCTGATGCGATTATCGAACGACTGAATCTGGGTCATCTCGCTGAGGCGAATCCGTTCACCCTGTCGGGGGGGCAGAAGCGGCGTCTCTCCGTCGCGACGGCGCTTGCACGCGATCCAACGGTACTGATTCTTGACGAGCCGACTTTTGGCCAGGATCGCACAACCTGGAGCGAACTGTGCAAGCTCTTCGCCGAGCAACGCGACGACGGCCGATGCCTGCTGATGATCACGCACGACGAACTGATTGTCTCCGCACTTGCTGACCAGGTCATCACCATGGCTAGCTGTAACGGGCTGAATCCTGATTATCCAGACATATCAGGCGTTACCTCATGATTGGTGGCTACGGCGAGCGGTCAATTCTGCGTCAGTTGAATCCTCTCACGGCGATGGTAATCGTTTTTGCGGTGACGATCACAATGTTCATCAGTCTCGATCCGCGCACTGCCCTGATCATCTTGGTAGCCGAGCTGCCACTCATTGCCGTCGCGCGAATGAGTCCCAGACAGTGGCTCATGCGCGCCTGGCCGCTTGGCTTGGCGTTGATTGGGATTCTGCTGGCCAACTTGCTATTTTCCGGATATACCGGAGGTCGCGAGCTATTCGATCTTGGACCATTCCACGTCACCACTGCATCGTTGGCGGCTGCGATTGGCGTGGCGCTGCGCATCCTGACGCTAGCGCTGCCAGCGATTGTGCTCTTCGCCGTGATCGACCCGACCGATCTGGCGGATGCCTTGGTGATTCAGTGGCACGCACCCGCGCGAATTGCAGTGGGCTCGCTCGCCGCGATCCGGATGGTGCCATTGGTGATGTCTGATTTGCAGCACGTGTACCTATCTCGGCGCACCCGCGGAATCGGTGCTGGCCGCAATCCCGTCGTGATGGCCGCGATCCTCGTGCGCACCCTTGGCGCGGTGCTTGTCAGCTCAATTCGCCGCGCGACCAGGCTCGCGCTCGCTATGGACTCGCGCGGGTTCGATTCGGGAATCGCCCGTACTGTCGCGCGCGAGTCGATGTGGCGACGCCGCGATAGCGGCTTGGTTGCGGTGACGATAGGCGTCTGCGTCATCGCGGTCGCGGTGAGCATCGTCGGCGGCACCTTCCGAACGATCTTCGGCTAATCTGTGCTCATCTAGTGCGTCGCCTAGTTGAGCGAAATTGTCCCGACTGTACCTAGCAATCCCAGGGTGCCTTTGATCCCATTGCCATTGAAGTCGATCGATCCAATCAGGCTCGCGCCGCTACCATACGAGCTCTTCTTGGTGATGGTGTAGCCCGCTTTGGGAAGTTCGCTGACCCAGAAGTTGTAGGCCGCTGGTGGATCGGTCACCTCAATCAACGCACTGCTCCCGTACGTGCTGATCTTTGCCCCTGGCGGCATCGGGAAGTTCGCCGGGATGCTCGCCCCGCTACTGCCAGTATCGGCCGTCGGTGACGATGCTGCGCTGCCACCGGACTTTGACGACGCCGCTGAGCCGCCTTTGTTGCTACTACTAGAACCATTCGAAGACTTCGCTGAGGCCGACTGCGAACTTGAGGAACCTGAGTTGGAGCCCACCTTCACATCTGGACTGCCCCACCCTTTGACTGCCGAATTACAACCGGCCGCAGCCAGTACCATCGCACCGGTCGTGCCGGTGACGGCAAAAAACCGTCGAATGCTCATCGGGTAATCCAATCTCAAAATACGGATGCTTCATCGGTTGCCTCAAGAGTCTAAAGCAGCGCAACGGAACGTGAGGTTGGTGTGACGCGCACAATCGCGTGCTGGTTCCGGCCATAATAGATCGATGACGACGCCCACGACACCGACCGACCTTACCGATCTGATCACGCGACTACCCAAGGCAGAGTTGCATGTCCATCACGTCGGCTCGGCCTCACCTCACACTGTGGCAGGGCTCGCCGCTCGCCACCCGGGCGTGGTCCCAGAAGACCCTGAGGCGTTAGCTCGGTATTTCAGATTCACTGACTTCGCACATTTCATTGAGGTGTACCTATCGGTCGTGGACCTGATCAGAGAGCCACGCGATGTCCGCGACCTCACCTATGGCGTTGCGGTGGACCTGGCGGCGCAGAATGTGCGCTACGCCGAGTTGACGGTCACCCCCTATACGTCGATAATTCGCGGCATCGCGCCCGAAGCGTTCGTGGAAGCGATCGAAGATGCGCGAGTTGCCGCTGAGCGCGATCTAGGGATCACGCTACGGTGGATCTTTGACATACCTGGAGAGTCCGGGATTCCCGCCGCTGAAGGAACACTCCAGACGGCACTCGATCATGGACCATCAACACTCGTCGGATTCGGCCTCGGTGGTCCAGAAATCGGTGTGCCACGACCACAGTTTGCCCCCTACTTCGCGCAAGCTCGCGCAGCCGGTTTGCATTCAGTGCCACATGCCGGTGAGTCATCCGGCCCACAGACCATGTGGGACGCCATCGAAACCCTGGGCGCCGAACGACTCGGCCACGGCATTGCTGCTGCCCAAGACCCCGAGCTCATGGCGTACTTGGGTGAGCACGCGATCGCCTTAGAGGTGTGTCCCACGTCCAATATCGCCACTCGCTGCGTGGCGTCGATCGATGAACATCCACTTCCCACCCTCGTCGCGGCCGGCGTACCGATCACGATCAATAGCGATGATCCGCCGATGTTTGGTACGACGCTCAATCGTGAGTACCAGATCGCTGCGCAGTTACTGAAGCTGGATGCTGCTGGCATCCGCGAACTCGCTACTGCCGCGGTTGCGGCCTCATTCGCTGAGGATTCACTCAAAACCGAGTTGACGCAGCAAATCCAGAGCACGCTCTAACGCGCGATGGCATAACCCTGCATGCCGCGGGCGTTGGCTGCGGCGCTGACCGTCCCGTTGTGCGGGTCCCACATTGCGGCCGACATCCGGCCCAGTGCCCAATCGCCAGCCACCCGCAGCCGGTGTCCTCGATCGATCAAACCGTCAAGGACTCGACTGGCGAACCTGCTCTCGATATCGAGAACCCCCGGCTCCCACACTCGCGGATCAAACGACGAAATCACCGCCGAGCTATGCCAAGCCGGTGCATCGATCGACTCTTGAAGATTACTTTGCCTGAGGACTCGATTGAGCAAAAATACGAGCTGCCATTGATCTTGCTGATCGCCTCCGGGAGTCCCAAAGGCAGTGGTACGACCATTCTGGTCAATCATCAACGATGGAGTGAGCGTAGTTCGCGGACGGCGTCCTGGTCGCAAGGACGTCGGTAGGCCCTCCTCTAACCAGGTCATCTGCAGCCGAGACCCCAGGCACAGACCCAACGACGGAATGGTCGGCGAGGCTTGCAACCAGCCACCGCTCGGTGTCGCTGAAACCACATTGCCCCAACGATCGACAATATCGAGATGGCAGGTGTCACCGCGCGTGGCATCCTTGCGATCGATCGTCGGCTCGCCAACGCCCGCGACGGTCTGACCCGGTTTTCCAGGCTGGTATTCGGTCTTACGGCGGACTGCATCCGGGAGGGTTCCGATCAGGCCAGCCAGCTGACCCGGACGCAACTCCAAAGACGCGTCGTCGGTGATCAAGGAGTGCCGTTGATCGATATACCGCTGATCCCAGAGCCCGCTGATGTCGAGCGGCTCATCGAGACTGTCGCCGCAGAACGCATCACGATCGGCGAACGCAAGCTTTGTCGACTCGACCACCTGATGTATATGTGCGGCCTCGAAATCAGCTAACGACTCCGGCAATAACCCATCTAGAAGAGCCAACTGGGCGAGCAGCACCGGGCCTTGCGACCAGCTATCGCACTTGAATACCTGGTTCCCACGCCAATTAAGCGATAGCGGTGTTTCGTATGACGGACTCCAAGAAGCCATGTCGTGCGCGGTAATCACGCCGGCGTGCGAGTCCCCGGATGAGTCCGCAACGGGCGATTTCACAAACTCACCTATTGCCTCAGCAACAAAGCCTTGGCTGAATGCCGCAATCGCGGCGTCACACTGTGCTTCACGATCATTTCCGACCGCTTCAGCATCGTTGCATAGCCGGTCGAAGGTGTGCGCTAACTGGCGGTTCATTACGATCTGACCGGTGAGTGGGGCCCGACCGTCGATCAGCCATTGCGCTGCCGAGGTCGGCCACGAAGTGGTGAAGTAATCAGCCATCACCGAGATCGTCCGAGCCGCACCGGCAATAATCGGGTGTCCAGCGTTGGCGTACTCGATGGCGAACCGCATGACCTGCCGAGGCGTGCGGGTGCCGTGATCACGCAGCAGGGTGAGCCAACCGGGAACCGCACCGGGCACGACAGGAGCGAGCAGCCCCGTGCCTGGGACGACGTCCAAACCGAGGTCGGTGTAGTGCTCGATGGTCGCCGCCGCCGGAGCGACTCCTTGGGCGCACAGCACCTGAGGCGGCGCATCACCCTTTCTAAAAATGAGTGGCATATCGCCGCCTGGCCCATTCAAGTGCGGTTCAACCACCTGCAACACGAACGCGGTCGCGACGGCAGCATCAAAAGCGTTGCCACCTTCCTCCAGTACCGACATCCCGCACGCGCTGGCGAGGTAGTGGGTTGAGGCAACCGCACCGAATGTGCCAACAAGCTCAGGTCGTGTGGTAAATATCGTCATCCTTCGACTTTAGCTCTGGGTGATCGCGGTTGCGGTGCCGGCAGCATCAGGTGGACTCGACGCGGAATCAAGCAGTGCGCATACATGCCGCAGATACGCCTCAGGAGCATGGTTATGCACCCGATGTCCGACAGGCAAGGTGACCATTTCGCTGCGCACGATCAATGCTGTCATGTCACTCAGGCGACGCCCCGGTACGTGGCTCTCGGGCCCGCCGTGCAAGATCAGTGTGGGAGCGGCGATTTTTGCCAGATCCGTCCACCATTGCGGGTCGGGGCGACGGAACTCGGCAAGGATCGACTTCGCCATATTGATATCCACGTGCCGCTTGACCCAGCGATATCGCAACGCAAGGAACGTCACGAGCATCACCCGTGAGCGAACGGGTAGCTCGCGAAGGCCTGGTCCTTTATAGCGATCGCCTAATACCGGCGGCGGCGGCGCATCCTCAAGAACAAGCGTGCGTACTCGATCAGGTTGCTGCTGCGCAATCTGCGAAACCAC
The DNA here is from genome assembly GCA_039923595.1 of Antricoccus sp. Taxonomy (GTDB): domain Bacteria; phylum Actinomycetota; class Actinomycetes; order Mycobacteriales; family Antricoccaceae; genus Antricoccus. The sequence goes on from JBDTCL010000317.1 coordinate 11,732, forward strand.
TTGACCACCAAGCGAATGCCCAACCAGATCAACCACTGACAGCTCGAGATGATCCAGTAGCGACCCCAGGTCGGCGGCAAGATCGCTGAATCGATAACTAGCAGCTTTGGCGCTTTCGCCGTGACCGCGCAGATCCGGCATGATTACCCACCGACCGCCAGCAGCAAGCTCAGGTCCGATTTGATCCCAGCTGCGGCTGCTGCTAAATAGGCCGTGTACCAACACGATCGCAGGATCGCGTCGATCGCCAAGTTCTCGATAGGCCAGTTGCTGGCCGTCCGGAGTGGTCCACTGAGAAACCTTTGTCATACGTACGTGTCATCCCCGCTCGTCCAGCCATCACTTTCCACACCTTCGACCGCCGCCAGGAAGGTGTGGGAATGATGGCTCGGTGGTGTGTTAAGTGCCGGAGAATGTGGCCGTCCGGCGTTCGAGATTTGCTGTGACTCCCTCTTTGGAGTCCGCGGTGTCCCATAGCCAGGACTGCTCCGACAACTCCCGTTCCAACACTGCACGGACCCGCTCTGCTAGTTGTCCGCGCAACGTCTCGCGAATCGACCGAACCGCCAGAGGCGCGGCGGCGGCAATCTCACCTGCATAGGCGATGGCGGCGGTGAGCTGTTCACCGTCAGGTACGAGTCGATCGACCAGCCCCATCTCAAATGCGCGGGTGCCGTCGATCCGGCGGCCGGTGTACAGCATGTCCATGGCTTGCTGCTGACCGACGATGTCGCCGAGGGTCACACTGAGACCGAATCCCTGATGAAAGCCCAATTTGGCGAAGTTTGCGTGCAATCGTGAGCTCGGCGTCGCGACCCGAAAATCCGCAGCACAAGCAAGGCCGAGTCCGCCGCCGACTGCCGAGCCTTGAACCGCGGCAATCATCGGCGTCTTGATCTGAAACACGCGCACGGCCTCGGTATACAGCTTCTTAGAAGTTGCTGCCCGATCGGAGCCCATCGGGCCCTCACCGAAGTTAGCGCCCGCACAGAAATGCTTGCCTTCGGAGGAGAGCACAATTGCGCGGCAGTCGTTACTTTCATCAAGCTCAGCACCGAGGTCGGCGAGCTGTTTGATGAGTTCGTGATCAAAATAGTTCGCCGGTGGGCGGTGAACCTGTAGCACCGCCACATAGTCACGGACCTCGACGCTCAAAATATCACTCATAACTCAGACCTCCACTTCGGCGCTACCGCCAGTGATCACTGCTGCGAGTTGACCGTGAGCGCTCACCGCCGCACCGATTCGCAGCGCAAGTTGCTGCTCATCTCCGAACTCTGCCCGCCATGCAAGCAAGCGGCGTGTTATCAACTGCAGCCGGTACTCCCGCGTCATGCCAATCGCACCGTGTGCTTGATGCGCCGCCCGATAGGCAAGGGTCGCATTCTTATCGGCCACCTGTTTCAAACAGCAGATTTCGAATGCTGCTGGCCTGGACATTGCGGCCAGCCCACCGCGAACGACATTCAAACTGGTCATCGTCGCCATCTGAGCGAGTGTCACCACGTGCTGCTGAACGGCCTGAAATTGACCGATCGGCTTGCCGAATTGAACCCGTTCGGCAACATAACGCTGGGTGATGCTCGATGCCGCTTCCATAGCTCCGGCCAGTTGCGCGGCAGTCACCAAAGCACCCCGAAGGAACAGCTCATCGGCACTCACTTTCGATGGCGCGACCGTGACCGGCGCATCGGTGAAAGTGATTACGTCACGTGGCATACCGGCCAGGTCAGTGCCTGGAGTGATCTGGCAATCTGCAGGATCGATCACCACGAGATCTGAACCGGCTAAGGCAACTATTGATCCCGCTCCGCGCGCCCACGGAACATCGTGCAGCGTGCCACTTGCAGTGCTTCCCGATAGCGCGATGGTGTCGTCCTTCGTGCCAGGTGCCACGGTCAGCGGACCGGACGGAACTGCCAAGCCGGCACTTTGCAGCAACCACGCCGCGAGGTGGGTCTGTGCAAGCGGTAGCGGGACGGCAAACTCGCCGGCCGCGCTGAGTATTGCCAAGGCGTCGATCAGGGTGCCGCCAGACCCACCAGACTGCTCGCTAATGCCGACCAGTGGTAATCCGAGTTCCTCCGCTTGCTTCCACAATGTCGTAGGCAAGCCATTCTGCTCAGCGTCTGCGACCACCTCAGGAGTGCTTTTGTCACCAAAGAGCTGGCGTACTGCAGCGACCAAATCCGGATCAACGAGGGGTGTTTCGGTGTTCATCGCTTGGCCAGTCCCTTCGAGATGACGGTTCGCAGGATCTCATTGGTACCACCACGTATCGACCACGAGGGAGATACCAGGATCGCTTCGGCTAAGAGCCGCTCATACTGATCTTCGCTGCTCGGATCGGGAGCTCGCCCATAGTGCCGGGCGATGATATCGACGCATTCTTGCTCAAATCGGGTTGCCATCTCTTTGATGAGTGCAGCCTCGGTCGCCGGTGATTGTCCGTCGTCAACCATCCGCGCGACCGACAACGACATGCCACGAAATGCCCAGCAGCGCGCGGTGATCGCGCCCAAGTCTTCGGAGCCGCGTGGATTTTTGACCAGTTCGCTCGCTGCCCAGTGCTCGAGCAACGGCATCACCGATATCCATCGGTCGACACCGCCGCGTTCGAGGACGAGCTCGGCAGTGTTCTGACCCCAACCGCCACCGACCGGACCAAGGAGGGCCGCATCGGGCAAGATCACGTCCTCGAATGACAGTTCACAGAAGTGCCGAGTGCCGTCGATGAACGGAATCCGATTGACGCTCAGTCCCTCAACATGACGATCAACAATGAACTGCGTCAATCCCTCATGCTTATGCTCAGAGGTTCGAAATAGCGCGATGAGATGCGTGGCGTCGTAGGCACCCGACGTCCAGATTTTGGTGCCGTTGATCCGCCAGCCGTTATCGACCTTCTCGGCGCGGGTACGCAAACTCGCAAGATCTGAACCAGAATCCGGTTCGGACATACCGATCGCAAATGACAACTCGCCGGCCACGATGCGTGGGATGAACCACTCCTTTTGCTCCTCGGTCCCATTCTTTGCGATATTCGGGCCAGATTGCCGATCGCCGACCCAGTGATAACCGACCGGCGCACCGATCGCGAGCAACTCTTCGACAACAACCAGCCGCTCTACCGCCGTTCGGCCACCACCGCCGTATTCGGTAGGCAGCGCCATTCCCAGCCAGCCGCGCTCCCCCAAATCGCGCGAGAACTGCGGATCAGATGCGCCTGACATGCCCAGGCCGAGCTTGTAACTGCCGACCGGTAAACGTTCTTTGAGGTAAGCGCGTACCTCGCCTTGTAATTCCCGCTCGTGCGCGGTTAGTTCGGTGGCTGCAAGTTGCATTTAGGACTCCACTACCTCGGATTGGATGATCTGCAGTTCCTCGGCGATCTCGCGAGTGTGTTCGCCGATAAGCGGCGCTGCCCGGCGAACGCTGGTCGCGGTAAGACTGAAATTGGCCATAGCCGGGATTACTCGGTATCGCCCTGCTGCCGGGTGCTCAGCAAACGGCAACTCGTCGACGAGATCTTGAATGGTGTAGACCTTCGTCGACGGAATGCCCGCATCCCGGCAGAATTCGAGCCATTGATCAGTTGTCCGCAATAGGCAAATCTTGCGGACATCGCGATAGAGGGAATCGGAGTTTTCCAGCGTGACGCGCTTATTAACAAACCGGGGATCGTCACTCACGCCAGGAAGGCCGGCCTCTTTGAACAGCGCGTCGTAATGTTTCGGCTGGTAGGGAAACATGTGGATCTGACCATCCAATGTGCGGTGCGGCCGTCGCTCTGGGGACAAGATGCGTGGATAGCCTGCGGCCGGAAAGCCTTCTTGATGAATCGGCGGTTCAGCAATCGCACCGCTACCGTGCTCGGTCAGCATGAAAGCACTGACAGCTTGCTGCATCGGCACTTCGACATGCTGACCTTCGCCGGTCCGCTGCCTGTGAAAAAGCGCTGCGGTGACCGCTTGCGCGATGACCAGCCCACTCACTTTGTCAGCGAAGATCGTCGGCACCAGCCCCGGCTCGCCATAGACACGCTCCATCACGTCTGACACACCGCACGCGGCCTGGATCACATCGTCATAAGCCGGTTCCTCTGCGCGATCACTCTCAAGGGGAAAACCTTGGGCCTGGCAGTACACGATATCGGGCTTGATCTGGCGAACGTTCGGATAATCCAGGCCAAGTTTGCGTAATGCCTGCGGCCTCATCGTCGCCACCACCACATCGCATGTTGCGACCAACCGACGAGCGAAATCTTGCCCCTCGGCAGTCTTTAGGTCAATATCGACCGACCGCTTATTGCGTAACAAGTTGAGCGCGATACCGGACAGCTGCGGATGTGGCCATGGCCCCATCACTCGGTTAGTGTCGCCGCCGGACGCTTCGATCAAGATGACGTCAGCGCCTTGGTCGCCAAGGATCTGTGTGGCCAGCGGACCCATCACCACTCGGGTCAGATCCAGCACGCGCACCCCGCTGAGGGGGCCCTCGCGGTGGGCCCGATCAGCACTAGCGTCCAATGACACGGATGCTCCTATCAGCCTGGCGTGCAATGTGCTGGAGCCAGCGTTGACCCCTGGCAGTCTGCTGGACCTGCGGACTCATCGTCCAATCCCAGTTCTTTAGCCATGTTAACTGATTCGGTACGT
>JBDTCL010000318.1:0-2950 GCA_039923595.1 Antricoccus sp.
CCAGCGGCGCAGCACCCGAATTCGGCGTAGTCATTTCGCTCCCTCCAGCGTGAGCTCGTCGATCCGAACGCAGCGGCTAGCTCGTCCGTCACCGAGTAGTTCTAGGGGGATTACTCCGCTGCGACACTTCTCGACGGTGTATCTGCAGCGCGGGTTGAACCGGCAGCCGTCTGGCATGGCCCACGGCTCAGGTGTGCGGCCGGGAATAGACGCGAGCTGCTCACCTCGTTGGCCAAGTTGCGGCATAGCAGTCAAAAGACCCTCGGTATAGGGATGTTTCGGCTGCACGAACAGATCGCGCCCGACCGCGGTCTCGACTACCTCGCCGGCGTACATCACAACCACCTTGTCGCACAGTTCCGAGACGACCCCCAGGTCGTGCGTGATGAAGATGATGCCGGTTCCAGTCTCATCGCGCAGCTTGCTTAGCAACTCAAGAATCTGAGCCTGCACGGTCACATCCAGGGCGGTGGTCGGCTCGTCAGCGATGAGTAGCTTCGGGCCACAGACGAGCGCCATCGCAATCATTGCGCGCTGGCGCATGCCTCCGGAAAACTCGTGCGGGTAGTCCCGGACCCGTTGACTGGCATTCGGAATACCTACCAGGTCGAGCATCTGCGCCGCTCGGTCCATCGCAGCCTTCTTTTTTCCACCCCGATGCTGCCGGTACGCCTCGGCGATCTGGTCTCCAATCGTGAACGCCGGATTCAAGCTCGTCATCGGCTCCTGAAAGATCATCGAGATCTCGTTTCCGCGTATCTTGCGCAGCTCCGCAGCCCGCATCTCGGTGAGGTCCTTGTCTCGATACCAGATATGGCCGCCGGATTTGCGACCTGGCGGCTGCGGAATCAAACCCAGTATCGACAGGCTCGTCACGGTCTTGCCTGAGCCGGACTCCCCGACCAGACCCACGATCTCGTTTGGCGCGACGTCGAACGAGACTCCGTTGACCACGTTCGCCCATCCATGATCAGTGGCGAAGTCCACGTGCAGATTCTCGATTCTCAGCAGCGGCTGCGCGAATTTGTCTGTCATTTGTCTCCCTTACGCGTTTCCCGACCGAACGAGTCACGCAGACCGTCGCCGATCAAATTGAAAGAAAGGGTCGCCAGCGCGATCGCGATACCCGGGTAGACCACCAGCATCGGCGTACTACGAATGTCGGCGAACCCTCGACCGAGCATGTTGCCCCAGCTCGGGGTGGGCGGGATCACGCCTAAGCCAAGCAGGCTCAGGGCCGCCTCAGCCAGCAATGCCGCGGCCAACAACAACGAAGTCTGGACCAGCAGCGGGGACAGGATGTTCGGCAGGATCCGCTTGCGAATGATGGTGATACTCGGCGTACCGATACTAATCGAAGCCTCGATGTAGGTCTCGGCACGCACCCCCAACGTCGAGCTTCGCACTATGCGGAACAACCGGGGCGAATAGACAATGCCGAGTGCCGTCATCGCCGTAGTCAGACCGGGACCGGTTGCGGCAATGATCGCGATAGCGAGAACAATTGCCGGGAATGTCATGAGCACGTCCGCCGCCCGGCTGAGCAGCCAGTCGAGCTTGCCGCCGACGTAGCCGGCGAGCATCCCCAGCGGTACGCCGACCACGACTGCGATGCCCACCGCGAGCGCGGCAGCCGCCAAGGATGCGCGCCCGGCGTACATCAGCCTGCTGAGAGTGTCCCGGCCGAGTGAGTCGGTGCCTAGCCAGTGCTGCACCGTCGGGCCGGAGAGCCGGTTGAGGACATCGATCTCGTCCGGCCGGTACGGCGCGATCAGCGGTGCAGCCACCGCAACCAGAATGATCAGCAGCAGTACTACGCTCGCCACGACGGCAAGCTTGTTGCCCCAGAATCGGCGCAGGAAACGTTTTAACCCAATAGTACGAAGCGACTGCATCTGTAAATGCGACTGCGGTGCGGTCTCGATCTCGTCGGAAGCGGCCTCGGCGACGACTTCAGGTTCGTCTGGTTTATCTTTGTCAGTCATGCTTTTCTGATCCTCGGGTTGAAGTAGCCGTAGGAGACATCGACGATCAAGTTGATCAGCAAGATGAGGGCGGCGGTAAACAGCAATACTCCTTGCACCATTGGGAAGTCTCTCGCGAACACTGACTGATACGCCAGCTGACCGAGACCCGGCAGCACGAACAACTGCTCGATCACGACCGTCCCACCGATCAGCCGGTTGGCCTCAATCCCAAATACGGTCACGACCGGCACCGCGGCGTTCTTCAACGCGTGTTTCGCGATCACCCGTCTGCGACTCAGGCCCTTCGCATCCGCGGTCCGGATGTAGTCCTCGGTCATCACGGTCGCGACCGATGCTCGGGTCTGACGAGCGATTACCGCCATGGGAGCGATCGCCAACGACAACGCGGGGATGATCAAGTGCTTGAACCATTCGATGGGGTTATCAGTGAGCGCGACATAGCTTGTCGCCGGAAGTATCGGGTTGTTGATCGCAAATAACAGCACCAGGATCATGCCAACCCAGAAATACGGCAATGCCACACCCACGCTCGCGCCGATGGTCGCGAGACGGTCAATCCAGCTGCCGGGACGCAGACCCGCGACGAGACCGAGCGCGACACCAAGAATCGCCGCGAGTAGCAACGACAGGAACGTCAGCGACAAGGTCACCGGTAGCCGGCCAATGATCGACGTCCACACGTTCTCGCCGGTAAACAAAGATTTGCCTAGGTCGCCGTGAAAGGCATTGGTAAGCCAGTGCCAATACTGCGTCAAGAACGGATCGTTAAATCCAAGCTTCTCGCGGACTGCTTCGATCTGATCCGGGGTTGGGTTCTGCCCCGCCAGCGCGACCGCCGGATCGCCCGGCACCAGCACAATCAAACTATAGATAAGAAAGCTGACGACGAGCAGCAAAGGGATCGTCATCGCTAAACGGGTGCCAAAAAGGCGAAGCACGTGAACCCTCCGTGGTTTAGGTGG
>JBDTCL010000319.1:0-7021 GCA_039923595.1 Antricoccus sp.
TGCTGCTCGTTGATGCAGCCCAAGGCATCGAGGCTCAGACTCTGGCCAACCTCTATCTCGCGATGGAGAACGATCTCACCATCATTCCGGTGTTGAATAAGATCGATCTGCCAGCCGCTCAACCGGATCGATATGCCGAGGAAATCGCACATATTATCGGCTGTGAGCCGGACTCGATTTTGCGGATATCGGGCAAAACTGGTGCCGGTGTCGAGGAGTTGCTTGACCTGATCGTTGAGGAAATCCCGGCACCGACTGGGGATCCTGATGCCCCAGCGCGCGCGATGATCTTCGACTCGGTGTACGACATCTATCGCGGTGTCATCACCTACGTGCGAATCATCGATGGCCGGATCTCAAGCCGCGAACGAATCAAGATGATGTCGACCGCTGCGACCCACGAGTTACTCGAAGTGGGGGTAATTTCGCCGGAGCCGGTGCCGGTTAAATCGTTAGGTGTTGGCGAAGTCGGCTATCTGATCACTGGCGTAAAGGACGTCCGCCAGTCTCGAGTGGGTGACACAGTCACACTGCAACATCGGCCTGCCACTGAAGCAATCGGTGGCTATCGGGATCCAAAGCCGATGGTGTACTCCGGTCTGTATCCAGTGGACGGCTCAGAATATCCACTGCTTCGCGACGCGCTTGACAAGCTGCGACTGAATGACGCTGCGCTGACATACGAGCCGGAGACGTCGGTGGCGCTGGGGTTCGGCTTTCGGTGCGGTTTTCTTGGACTGTTACATCTGGAAATTGTGCGTGAGCGTTTAGAGCGCGAATTCAACCTGACATTGATTTCGACGGCACCGAATGTGGTTTATCGTGTCGAGCTCGACGACGGAAGCGAACGCACGGTAACCAATCCCAGTGATTGGCCCAATGGCAAGGTCGGCACCGTCCATGAACCGATCGTGCGCTGCACAGTGATTGCACCGACCGAGTACACCGGCGCCATCATGGAGCTATGCCAAGGTCGGCGCGGGTCGATGCAAGGCATGGATTATTTGTCTGAAACCCGCGTCGAGTTGCGTTACGTCCTGCCACTCGCGGAGATCATCTTCGACTTCTTTGATGCCCTAAAATCGCGTACCCGCGGTTATGCGTCGCTCGATTACGAACCCGCTGGCGAGCAGATCGCCGATTTGGTGAAAGTGGATATCTTACTGCAGGGGGAGCCGGTGGACGCCTTCAGCGCGATTGCGCATAAGGACAAGGCTTATGCCTATGGCGTCTCAATGACCGGGAAGCTGCGTGAGTTAATTCCGCGCCAGCAGTTCGAAGTGCAGATCCAGGCTGCGATCGGTGCTCGGATCATCGCTCGAGAGACAATTAGCGCGATTCGCAAAGATGTGCTTTCCAAGTGCTACGGCGGAGACATTACCCGCAAACGCAAACTGCTTGAGAAGCAGAAGGAAGGCAAGAAGCGGATGAAGATGGTTGGCCGCGTCGAAGTCCCTCAAGAAGCGTTTATCGCCGCGCTATCGACAGACGACTCGATCAAGTCGAAGTAACCCTAAGCCAAACTGGCACCGCACCTATCGAAATGCCTAGGTGCGATGCCATGCGGGCGCGTGCGAACACTCTGAGCTAGAGGGTGAAAACGAACTTGCCCGCGGTCTCGCCAGCGTTCATTGCCGCAAATGCCGGGGTGGCGTCGGCCAGTGGCAGAACTTGCGCGATAGGTGGACGGATGCCGGTATTGCGGCATAGCGCGACGACCTGCTCAAGTTCGGTACGGTTACCCATCATTGACCCGACGATATTCAACTGGAAGAAGAACATCCGGTTGAGGTCGGCTTTGGGGTTCGGTCCGCTGGTCGCGCCGCACGTGACGATCGTGCCGCCGGGGCGCAGCGAGCGCATCGAATGCGCCCAGGTTGCCTCGCCGACCGAATCGATCACGGCGTCGGCCTTGCCCGGCAGCCTCGCACCGGACTCGAATGCCTCGTGCGCACCAAGTTCGATTGCTGCGTCGCATTTGTCTTGACTGCGACCGGTGACCCATACCCGCAGTCCCATTTGCCGTCCAATAGCGATGCACGCAGTCGACACGCCCCCGCTCGCACCCTGGATCAGCACGGTGTCGCCGGGCTTTAAGCCACTATCGCGAGTCAGCATCCGGTATGCGGTGAGCCACGCTGTCGGCAGGCAGGCAGCCTCTTCGAACGAAATTTCGGCTGGTTTTGCCACTAAGTTCTGCTGCGGCACGACAACGTACTCGGCCATCGCGCCCTGGTGGATCTCGGAGAGCAAAGTCCGCTTCGCGTCGAACGACTCGTCGCCATAATGTCCGGCACTGGCAATGACGCCGTGAACGAGGACTTCGTTACCGTCATCATCGATACCTGCTGCATCGGTGCCGAGGATCATCGGCATCCGCTCAGCGGGAAGGCCGACGCCCTTCAGCGACCACAGATCATGATGATTTAGTGCGGCAGCCTTCACCTGCACACGGGCCCAACCGGCCGGTACTTCAGGTTCAGGTTGATCACCGAACTGCAGGGCGGAGATGGGATCTTCAGGATTGGCTTCACTCACAAAGGCGGAGAACATACCTTTGATCGTACGGGTCACCGGATTGACGGTGCGACGACAGCCAAGACCGCGTGTTTACTGCGTATCCGTATCTACTGCATCTTCCAATTGCGAAAGGCGCCAAAAACGCCAAACCCCAATCCGATCATGACCCACGCTGGCCAGAAACTTCCTCGATCGCCGAGCACCCAGATGATCGTTGATATGACACTCATAAATACCCAGGATGAGAGCACCCCATAAAAGATCTTCCGGGCAGCGTCTGGATCGCCGTGACGTGCCGCTGATTTGACTTCTGCCTTCGATCGATAGTGCGAAGCGGCACCGGCCAGCGCGGGTGCAGGAGTGGATGACGGTGCGGTGCTCACAGGTGGCTGAATCGGTGCGGTCCCGGAAAGGTCAGCGGTCAAAGGCTGCAAATCACCGTACGTGCGCGCTGCGTGCGCCCGCGACGTGCGCTCATCGAATTCGTCAGGGCCGAGTTGACCGGCGGCCTGCGCTTGTGCGAGTTGTTCGACGACAACTTGACGTTCGCCATCGCTCACCCGCATCTGATCGGTCTGATTACCGTGGCTCGAGGCATCTGGCAGCGACATGGGGCACACTCCATCGTGGTCAACGTGACGATGAGCGTGATCCTCTCATAAATTACCCACGCTCAACAGTTACGCGCGCTCAACGGCGAGCGACGCCCGTGCTGGTCCGTGTCGATCGGCCGCCTAGTCTGCGGCCAAGCCAAAATAGTGCGGTCACGATCAGCAAGGCGGGAAGGACGAATGCGAGAACCACTGCGGACAAGAAAATCAAGCCGACGACGACCGCTATCCCGATAGCTGCCAGACCAACGAGTTTCCAGCCAATCTTAGTTTTCAGGGGATGTTTACCCTTGAACGGATCGAACATCATGGGAGCGCCTAGAGGCCCGCCGCCGGGCCCGCCAAGTCCGGGGAATTGTTGATCGTGCGCGGACGATGATGTTCCGGCTGCGTCAGTAGCTGTGACGGGGACTCCGTCCTCATCAATGATTCGGCCGCTGGCGCTAGTGGCGTGTGAATTTCCCATATTTCCCATATTGACTCCTCAGGCAGGTCTCTTGTCATCGACCTTCCATAAGTAATACGTCCGCGAGCGTGCGGTTGTTCCCCGACGATAGCGCTGGCATATGGCGCACGTGTCGATCAGCACACTGCAACTAGGACGGCCTCCCTCCTTACGCTCTGCAGTGCGGGTTAGATAGATGTGTGCCATCAACACTTCCAACCGGTGAACCGGCCCCGCTCGACGGATCACTCCCGGCGGGTGCATTGCGGGACCTCTCGCGAACTCCTTTTGGTTTCTACCTGCATATTCCGTTTTGTGCGACTCGGTGCGGCTATTGCGACTTCAATACCTATACCGCTAGCGAACTGACCGCGCGCGACGGGTCCTCCACCGTCACCCAAACGTCTTATATAGAGCTTTTGTTAGCAGAGATTCGGCTCGCCAGGCGCACTCTGGGCGACACGGTGCCGCCGATTCAAACGATTTTTGTCGGCGGCGGTACGCCGTCGCTGCTGCCCGCTGATCACCTCGGCAGTGCGATCGCCGAAATTCGTGCCGAGTTCGAGGTGGCCGACGACGTAGAAATTACGACTGAAGCCAATCCAGAATCAGTGTCACCCGGCTACTTACGACGGCTACGTGAGAACGGATTTAATCGGCTGTCGCTCGGGATGCAGTCGGCAAGCCCTCACGTGCTCGCGGTCCTTGATCGCACGCACACTCCCGGCCGGGCAGTCGCTGCGGTCGCGGAGGCCCGCTCGGCGGGTTTCGAGCACATCAATCTCGATCTGATTTATGGCACACCAGGGGAGTCCGAAGACGATTGGCAACACACGCTGGACACCGCGCTAGGGGCCGATCCTGATCACATATCGGCGTATTCATTGATTGTCGAAGAAGGCACCGCGCTCGCTGCGCGTGTCCGACGGGGTGAGATCCCGGCCCCAGATGAGGATGTGCACGCCGATCGGTATGAGCAGGCCGATCTTGCGCTGCGCAAGGCCGGCTTGCTGTGGTACGAGGTGTCCAACTGGGCAGCGAGTCCACCCGCGCGGTGTCGACATAACGAGATCTATTGGCAAGGCGGCAATTGGTGGGGTGCGGGCCCGGGAGCGCACAGTCACGTCGGCGGTGTGCGCTGGTGGAATGTGAAGCATCCGGCTGCCTATGCTGCACGGGTGGAGAGCAACCTCAGCCCCGCCCACGGCCGGGAGCTGCTCACGCATCAACAGCGTGATATGGAAAGCATCATGTTGCGCTTGCGGCTACGCGAAGGAATCGCGCTGAACGACCTCACTTTTCAACAGCGTCAAACCGCAGCCGATATGGTCGGTTACCAGTTGCTGCACCGCGGTGAATTTGAGGATGGGCGCGCCGTTCTGACGCTGCGCGGACGCCTGCTCGCCGACGCCGTGGTGCGGGATCTCGTCGCCTAAATTGCTTATCGCTATACATCCTTAACGGATTTCAGGATCTCGATAGCGAGATTCTGATATGTGGTTCCATCGACACTGTCGCCGTCCATGGAGTACGAGACGATCAGGATTCCCATCGTGCTGTTTTTATAGGTTGCAAATGCACCAAGGTGACAACTCGGAGTCCCACACGGGCCGTTAGCACTCACGTTAAAAGTCACCTCAGCCAGCACCCCTTCGGTGCAGTTCGCGAGTTTTTCTTTCGTGGTGACGATCGAACCCTTCATGACCGGCGATTGCCCGATCAATTGCGCAGGACCTATTTTGTTGATCACATCGGTAGCAGTACCAGTGGGATCGGTCGAGGTACTAGTCGTCGCTGCGGCGTAGAAATCGATATTCCCGGCGATTTGGAGCACGTGGGTAGCTCCATCGCTTGATCGAGAGGATAGCCGCCGAAATTGCCTTACTTCGGACCGTTCCAACCGCCGCCGTTGGAGGTGCTCACGGCGTCATTCGGATAGCTGTAGCTCACTTTCGTGGTGTTGGAGGTGAGCGTCGTTGCGGTCCCCGAGGCACCACCGCCAGAACTTTGGGCCGATCCACTGCTTGGATTGCTCGAAGCCGTGCCGCTGTCAATCGCCGTATTGAGTTCTGAGCCCGACGATGAAGATGCAGGGTTCGAAGTTGAGCTACGGGCGTGGGCGACCACGACCACGATCGTCGCTACAGCCAGCAATGCGACCGCGACAAGCGCGATGATGATGGGTCTGTCGACTAGTTTTCGTGGAGCTGGCTGCGTCATTGCCAATCCTGTCCAAGGTCGTCGCACATCATTGTCGAGTTGCTGAGAACCTGGTTGGTGCCAACCAATCCGCGGCGAGTGTGAAAGCGATTGAGCGGTGCACCGCCTTAGGAACGACTGCTCGCTCGCCCGGTGATAAGCGAGTTATTGGCTGAGACTTCGTCACCTACTCAAACATTCACTAGCGTTTTGAGGATTTCGACTGCGAGGTTCTCATACGTCTTGCCATCGACTCCGTCACCGTCGAGGCGGTACGAGACGACCAGAACGCCCATTTTGCCGTTTTTATCCGTGGCCAATGCGCCGACGTGGTAGCTCTTAGTCCCGCAGGCGTCCTTGTCGTCAATAGTGAACGTCACCTCGGCAAAGACTCCCTGGGTACCGTTAGCGAGATTCTCGTCGGTGGTGGTGATCGATTTTGCCATCACCGGCGCGTTCTTATCAAATTCTGCCGGACCAACTTTGTTGACCACATCTGTCGCCGCGGCCTTCACATCGGTCAAAGTACTCACCGTCGCGCCGATGAAGAAGTCCAGGCCTCCTGTTGATTTCGAACACGTCGGCAATGACATGGCGTGGTCTATTGTGTAGCCGCCGAAGGTACCGGTTTGCGGTCCGATCCAACCACCTCCGTTGGAGGTGCTGACGGCGTCATTGCGATATGAGTAGCTCACCTTCGCCGTTGTGGAACTCAACGTCGTTGTATTCCCTGAGTCGCCGCCATCAGAACTCTGGTTAGAGTCACTGGCGGTTGACTTGCTTTCAAGTGCGGTATCCAATTGCGGACCTGGCGATGATGATGCAGCGCTTGATGATGAACTGCGCGAGTTGCTGATCACCACCACAATCGTGGCAACGCCCAGCAATGCGACCGCGACCAGCGCGATGATGATGGGTTTGTCGATGAGCTTGCGTGTCGATGGTTGAGTCATTCGAGTCCTGTCCGAGGTAGCAGCTCGTCGAGGTTCAGCACCCGCACGTGCATGGATGTCCGCTGATGGAGCGCGGCGCGTAGGGCGCGGTGTAACCCATCTTCGAGATACAACTCACTCTTCCACTGCACGGCATGTGAGAACAAATCGCCGTAGAACGTTGACTCATCAGAGAGCAATTTATCCAGTGCCAGTTCCCTTTTGGTGGTAATTAAATCTGAAAGGCGCACTTGTCGCGGAGGACTATTCGCCCAATCGCGAGCGGAGAAGCCATGATCTGGGTACGGTCGGCC
>JBDTCL010000320.1:0-3882 GCA_039923595.1 Antricoccus sp.
CACCGATCCTTGGCCATGACACCAAATCGCATCACCGCGTCACATCGCTGAACGACAACATTTCTAAGTTGTATCTGGCACTTCATTCGCACACTCAGCTTGAGCGGGTGGTCGACCGCTGACGTCGCGGCAACCCTCATCATTCGATGAGCGGCCTGCCGGACCGCGCCTACGACCAGGTCGTTCGCATTTGAGTGAGGATCGAGAACGGGTCTTCGCCGCGGAAAAGTTCCAGTACTGCGGTCGCCTCGGGTGAGTCGGCGGTGAGCAGCCGTGCCGGACCGACGTGTCGCTCCCAGGCGGCGAGGAAGCACTCGCGCCGTCGTTGATTGACCGTGAACGGTCGCGGGACCGAGTGCCATGCGACGGCCGCCTCAAGCGGGAGGCGCAGCGTGACGCGCAGGGCGAATCCGAACTGACCCAATTTGGTGGCTGCGGGCGTGATCACCATCCGGCCTAGGAGGTAACGCGGCTCAGCCAACGGCGCGAGTAACTCGTCGAGCGCAGTGGCGAACAGCTCCGATTGCTCAGTGCTGACCCCGGTGAGCGCGCACTGCAGCCACCCATCGGGAGTGGGCTCCAGTGTCACAGCTTCGGCACCGCGATCAGCGAGGCCCGTTGCATGCAGGCCATCGGCCACTGCCTTGGCGATGCCTTCGAGTGCGGGCGGTGCAGCCGCCAAGCGGGTGCCGCGTACATAGGTGAAGCCAAGCAGCAGGAGCACGCCGAGCACGGCCAGCAAGCAAGCTGCCGCGACACCGAGTGCGGCGTCCGCGTTCGCCCCCACGAGCACGCCGACGACACCAACACCAACGATGACCGCTGGCAGCGTTGCGCGTCCCCGACTGCTGGGTCGGGCGCCGGGAACGGTCGGAAACAACGTCGCCGCTGGCATCGGATCAGTGGCCCGACCAAGTGAAAGACCGGAGCGGACCCGGACCGTGGCCGCTTCTTGTCCGGCGTACGGCTCTCCGATCTGCCACCCTTGCCGTGCCTGGTCGCGGTCACCTGCTCGGCCCAATGCATCCGTCGTCACCGCCAGAGCGTCCTGCGGTGTCGGCGGACCGAAAGGTGACAGGCGTGGATCACAGTGGCTGATGCCCGATTCGATCGCCGCCTGCTCGGTGATGGCGAAGTACGCCTCATGCTTGCGCACCAGCCGGTCGTAGTCGGCATCACCGCGCGGGTGATCGGCCGATACGCAGCACACCGTCCAGTTGTTGGCGAGCTTGTCGGGGCGGCCCGGATCTAGGCGCAGTGAGCGTCCGCGCATTTGGGTGATCGCGGTTGGGGTGGCTGCGGTGGTCAGGTCCACGGTGACGTTGACGTTGACGCAGTCCCAGCCCTCACCCAGCAGCGCGCGGGTCCCGATCAATACCCGCGCGTGGCCAGCCACGAAGAACTCCGTTGCTATGCGGACGCATTCGCGAGTGCTAAGCGCGGAGGTCCCCACCACCGCCGCCAGGTCGGGGTCACCGTCGAGCGGCTGCAACGTCACCGAATGACCAGCCTCAGCGCAGAACCGCACCATCTCATCGCTAAGGGACGTGGCGCAGGCGAACGACGCGCCGGTGATCAGCACCGGGCGCAGACCCCCGGGGCCGTCCACATCCGCGCGAGCCAGCGTCGCGGCAGTAAGCCGGGCCGAACCGGACTGGCCACTCAGCGGTGAATCACGCAGACTCGTCGGCAACTTGGCAGTTTGCATCTCGAAGTCGCACAGCACCAACGCCCGCAGGTTCGGTCCCAGAATGGCCGCCTCGGCGGCGAGCAGCGCCACGGTGGCACCCACCTTTGCCTCCGAGAGCCCGCAGACCCGGTCGACGGGCGACGTGCTGGCGCGCACACCACTTTTGGTGAGCCGAAAACCTAGGCTGGGCAACACGGCCCGAATGGCTTCAAGGGCGTCGGCGTCGCGCGGATCCTCGCTGCGTTGCAAGTGTCCGACGTAGAAGTCGGTGAGCAGGCAGACCCAGTCATCAGCATCCGGTGAGATGCGATGCTGCTCGCGCAGTCGCGCGCCTTCGGGAACTGCGATGAGCCCGGTATTGGCGAAGCGCAGCCCGGCGAGTGCGAGGGCCGGCTCGCTGGCCTCGAACGCGCTCCAGGACTGGACCACCCCGCCTTCAGTGCCGCGGTCGTTCATCCGTCGCCGGAGCCATTCGGCCAGCGGGATCGTGCCGAGACGGTGGTCGATCAGCTCGACCTGCAGGTCAGCGAACCGCGCCTTTTCCGAGGCCAGCCAGCTGTCCTCCTCGGGGGTTGGCGCGGTGAAATACACCAGCTCTTGGTACGGCGCGAGGTTGCCTTCCTTGACCAGCGCTGGAGTCAGCACCTCGAAGTCGGTGCCCAAAAATCTCGTCATGCAGCTCGCGTTGCCACCGCGTCAGCGACCGCGCAGGGGTCGCTGTGAGACCGATGACCGTGGTCGCGGCTCCGAGCTCCTCAATCAAAGCGCGTACCAAGGCACCCCACATGTCGAGCAGATGATGGCACTCGTCCAGCACTACCGTCCACGGTCCGGTGGCGGCTGCTCGCTCGATCACGGCGCGCCCATTTGGATGCAGCAGGCTAAGCAGGGCCTCCCGGTCGCGGCCGCCCTCGATTTCGCGGCGTTGGTGGGCAGGGATGGTGTGATCGATGACGGCGATCGATTGGTAGGTGAGCACGTTGAGCGGCGCAGCGAGGTCGCGATCAGTGCCGCATGGGGTTGCCTGCGTCCCCGGTACCGCGGGGAACCGCCCGTCCCAAGTGTCGGCCCATTGGCCAAGCACTGCGTGATTCGGTACCAGGACGAGCGTCCGGTGGCCGCGCCGGCGCGCCGCCTCCAGCCCGATCACGGTTTTGCCCGCTCCCGGCGGCAGTACGAGATAGGAGTGCTGATCGCCGCGGTCCCGGTCACCTTCAAACGCGTCGAGCGCCCGCTGCTGGTATCGACGCCACTTCCCGTCGAAGCTACGCGCTCTGAACTCGGCCGCTGACTCCACGTTCGTTGACTCTAGGGGATCTCACGCGGCGATGCTGAGGTGGTGGACATCGAAGCGGCAGCCGAGGATGCTCGTGGTCGTGACAGACCGAAGCGAAGAGCCGAGCCAACGACCGAGCCCGTTGCCGCCGCTTGCTGCGGAGAATTACACCTGCATTGCCTGCGGTACGAGCTATGAACTGGTGACCGTTGATCACGCGGTCGAGGTGATCAGCGGACTGGCAGTTGCGGTTTAGGATGTGTTGACGTCGGTACCGCTGGCAGCTCGTCGCATGCGTCCGGCATCAGAACGCTGGTCGGTCATTGAGTACGTCTGTCATCTGCGCGACGTCTATGCCACGTACACGATCAGGCTGCATCGGGCTCGCACCGAGGATCGGCCGGTGCTCGAGCCGATGCTGAACGATTTACGTGCCAGACGGTTTCGGTACAACGAGCGCGATGTGGATGCGGTCCTCGACGAACTGGAGGCGGCCGCGGCTGGCTTCTGCGACGAAGTGGCTCGTAATAGACCAGACCAGTGGGACCGTCTCGTCTCGAGGCTGCCCGGCGAAGACCGGACGGCGCGATGGCTAGTGAGACAGGCGATGCACGAAGGTCAGCATCATCTTGCGGACATCCGCATCACTGCTGCGGAGGTGACGACATGTTAGTGACGAAGAAGGTGGGGATTACCGCCGGGCGACTCGTGCTGCGCACCCAGACGCGATTGACTGCTGAACCTAGAGCTCTTAAACCGATCGTGCGAGCAGGCAGAATTCGTTACCCTCCGGGTCGCTGAGCACAGTCCAGGTGGCATCGGGTCGCTGGCCAACCTCGACGCGGCGGGCCCCGAGGTTCAGCAACCGTTCGAGTTCTGTAGACGTCGCGACGCCGTCGGCACGCAGATCGAAATG
>JBDTCL010000321.1:0-4152 GCA_039923595.1 Antricoccus sp.
TGGCTGCGATGTCTTTCGGGTCGCCCGAGAGCGCGGCCCAGCGGAATGGACCTTTGCCTTCGCAAAACAACGGCCGGATATAGGCAGGCACAAAACCCGGGAACTCGAACGCGCGGTCATAACCGCCCTTTCGCGCCTCGTCGCGGATCGAGTTGCCGTAGTCGAAGACCTCAGCGCCTGCGTCTTTGAAGCCGACCATCGCCTCGACATGGTGGGCCATCGAAGCCTGGGCGCGGTCGGTGAATTCGTCTGGCTTCTTGTCGGCGTATTCGGTCCAGTTGTCCAAATCAATGTCTTCTGGTAGGTACGACAATGGATCGTGAGCCGACGTTTGGTCGGTGACAATGTCGATCTCTACACCACGGCGAAGCAGCTCGGGAAAGAGGATCGCAGCGTTGCCGACCACACCAACCGACAGGGGGGTCCGAGACTTCTTGGCAGCCATGCACTTCTCAATTGCATCGTCGAGCGAATCGGCGACGACATCGAGAAAGCGACTGTGGACGCGGCGGTCTAGACGTCGCCTGTCGACATCGACGATCAGGCAAACACCATCATTAAGGGTGACCGCGAGCGGCTGCGCGCCGCCCATCCCGCCGCAGCCGGCCGTCAGGGTGAGCGTCCCGGCGAGCGTGCCACCGAATCGCTTTTCAGCGATTGCCGCGAATGTCTCATAAGTCCCTTGCAGAATACCCTGAGTGCCAATGTATATCCAGGATCCAGCGGTCATCTGGCCGTACATAGTCAGTCCCATGTGCTCCAGTCGCCGGAATTCTGGCCAGTTGGCCCAGTCGGGAACGAGATTGGAGTTCGCGATCAGCACTCGCGGAGCCCATTCGTGTGTACGCATCACACCGACCGGGCGACCGCTTTGCACGAGCATGGTCTCGTCTTCACGCAATGTCGTGAGCGTGCGGATCAGCGCGTCGTACGATCGCCAGTCGCGAGCAGCTCGGCCGGTGCCGCCGTATACGACCAGATCGTCTGGACGCTCAGCATTATCTGGATCGAGATTGTTCATCAGCATCCGCATTGGAGCTTCGGTCTGCCAGGAGCGAGCGGTGAGCTTCAGACCGGTGGTTGCTTTGACGGGGCGAGCGCCTTCCATGGCTTATTGCCTTTCGTTGTGGATTGCTGCGGTCGACTAGGTGATTGCAGTGAGTGTGCGAACGGCGGCGATTGCATCGCCACTGAGGACGAGGGCGACCGCGCATTCGATATCGGCGCTGAGGTATCGGTCTGGACCCGGACCTCGGGTCCCAGCTGCGCGCAGGGCGCCGATGACGGCGGCCACCACTGGCGATGGGGTGAGGGGAGCGCGCATGTCGATCGCCCGGGCGGCAGTCATGATCTCAATGGCGAGTACTCGCTGCAGACCATCGATGGCGCGCCGTAGTTTGCGTGCGGCGCTCCATCCCATAGATACGTGATCTTCTTGCATCGCGCTGCTGGGGATCGAGTCCACGCTCGCCGGGACAGCGAGTCGTTTGAGTTCGGAAACAATGCTCGCCTGGGTGTACTGAGCGATCATCAGACCGGAATCGACGCCTGGATCCTCGGCGAGGAACGGGTTGAGGCCGTGATTACGAGATTTATCGAGGAACCGGTCCGAGCGGCGTTCGCTGATACTCGCGAGGTCGGCTACAGCGATAGCGAGGAAGTCGAGCACATAACCGACTGGCGCACCATGGAAATTGCCGTTGGATTCAACCCGGCCATCCTTGGTGACGACGGGGTTATCGACGGCCGAGGCCAGTTCTGCGTCGGCAACATTGGTCGCATGTGACATGGTGTCGCGCATCGCGCCGTGCACTTGGGGCGCGCAACGGAGCGAATAGGCATCCTGGACCTTGGAGAACGACTCACGTTGCCGGGCGATAATGGGTGAATTGGCAAGTATTGCGCGGAAATTGGCTGCGCTCACGCTCTGACCACGCTGCGGCCGCAACTCTTGCAGGTCGGCGGCGAATACTCGATCGGTGCCAAGCTGACCCTCAACACTCATCGCGCCCGCGATATCGGCGGTGCAGACAAGTCGGGTCAAATCGGTCAGCGCGAGGCAGAGCATGCCGAGCATGCCGTCGGTACCGTTGATCAGCGCGAGACCTTCTTTTTCCAGCAGCTTCACCGGTTTGATGCCTGCCGCACGCAGTGCATCCGCGGAGTTGGTCCGGTTGCCGCTGGCATCGATGACCTCGCCCTCGCCGATCGCTGCTAGTGCGCAGTGGGCAAGTGGCGCGAGGTCGCCAGAGCAACCTAGCGAACCATATTCGAAGACGATTGGCGTGAGCTGCGCATTGAGCATGTCAACATAGGTTTGAGCCGTCCGCAGCTGCACACCAGTGCGGCCGGTCGCGAGCGTCGACAGCCGCAGCAGCATCAGGGCGCGTACGACTTCACGTTCGACCAGTGCGCCGGAACCGGCCGCGTGAGATCGAATCAGGCCGAGCTGCAGCTGCTGACGGCGCTCGGGCGGGATGTGTTTATTGGCCAGTGCGCCGAAACCGGTGGAAACCCCGTAATGCGGCTCGGTGTCATCGGCGAGAGCTTCGATGATTTTCCGGCTCGCCGCGATGGCGTCGGCCGCCTCGGGATCGAGCTTTATCGGTGCGAGATCGCGCGCGACGGCGACGACCTCGGTAATTGTCAGAGGTCCAACGCCGACGGTGACGAGATGCTCACTACGCTCTGTCATCTGCTCATACTGGGTTGTTAGCTGCGTGTTGGGAAGAGTTTCGCGGTGGATACCGTCTCGGATACGAGATCTATAGTGAGGTATGGCTGATCAGGTTCCCGCGGTGACGCGCGCACTCTCGGTGCTGAAACTTTTGTCCTCGTCGGCCACCGCGCTCTCAGCCAACCGCATCGCCGAGGTGATCGGACTGCCGCGCTCCTCGGCCTATCATCTGTTGAGCGCCCTTCAGCAGGATGGGTTTGTCATGTACCTGCCCGAAGTTCGCAGATATTCCCTCGGCTTGGCCGCGGTGGAGCTTGGTTCGGCTTTCTCGCAGCAAGCGTCGTTGTCCTTGTTAGGCAATCCGGTGCTGGCGGCACTGATGCGCAAATTGCGACTGCCAGTCCATCTGGGACTGCTGCACGGGCGTGAGGTCCTTTATTTAGTCGAACAACGGCCGCCACGCAGCAGTTCTCTGGTGACCGCACCCGATGTCCGATTGCCCGCGCATCTGACCGCATCAGGTCGCGCCATGCTTGCTCTGTTGCCGCAATCGCAGGTGAGCGCGCTCTATGCGCCACCGCACGCATTCACCACCCGGACAGGTGAAGGGCCACGCTCGATGCCTGCGCTGCGGCGGGTGTTGGCGCTGGAGCGCGATCATGGCTATTCCTGCGAACGGGGTGAGGTGACGGCGGGTTTTCATTCGGTCGCGGTGGCCTGCCTTGATCGGCACGGTTTGCCTATCGCATCTATCGCAGTGACCTATCGGGCTCGTGACGGCGTTCCGGAGGAGGTCGTAAGTCATTCACGCCGCGCTGCTCGCGAAATCTCGCATCGCATCGGCGCGGTGCCCGGCAACTAGCAGTATTGAGAAATGATGTCGCCCGACTGATCGACATCTCATATTCAAAACCGAATTGTGGCCATGGCGAAGGGCCCTGTCTTTGAGGACGGGGCCCTTCCGCACGAACATGCCGGGTTACCAGGCGTGCACCATGTCGACTCAGAGTGCGCCGAAGCGTGGCTCTGTTCGTGCCTTACGCGGCTGCTCGCGCGTGGGTGCCCAGTGTCCGTGTGCACGATCACGAATGATCGTTGATCTCATTTATACGCCCAAAGTAACGAGTTGAACAGACTTGACTTTTGGGACTAAGCGGGGGAGGGTCCGGCGCCATACTGCGCTCGAATTTCGTCGTTGTGCTGACCCACTCGGGGAGCGGCATTCGTCGAGGCAGCTGTGAACGAGCTATATCGTGCTGGTCCGCGGACGGTGGTGAATTCGTGCTCGTCATCGGATACGGTCATGGTGAGCTTCCGCGCCGCGAACTGCTCAGAGGCCACAGCTGATGCATAGTCGAGAATTTCCCCGAAAACAACGCCATGCCGGTTGAATAACTCAACCCACGCAGCCGTCGGTCTGGTCGCGATCCTCGCACTCAAAATCTCGACAAGTTCCGGTCCGTTCATAACCCGAA
>JBDTCL010000322.1:0-5841 GCA_039923595.1 Antricoccus sp.
TTCAAGGGATGCGCGCCGCGACTAATTTCGTGACTAATCCCGTCGCTCCCGAGGTGGACTTTGCTGCAGTCATGGCACACGTACATGCCGCGATCAAGCAGATCGAGCCGGCTGATTCTCCACAAACGCTCGAAGCGGCTGGCGTTCAAGTCGTGCAGGGAGAAGCAGTTTTCACCGGTCCGCGACAGGCGCGAATTGGCGAGCGTCAAATTGCATTCCGGCACGCGATCATTGCCACTGGCTCAGCGCCTGCGATGCCTGACATTCCCGGTTTAGCGGCAATTAGCCCGTTGACGAACGAAAACGTCTGGGATCTGAAATCGCTACCTGCTCGACTAGCGATCATCGGTGGTGGCCCGGTCGGTTGCGAATTAGGTCAAGCATTCAGCCGCCTTGGCTCACACGTCACGATCATCGAGCGGACCGAGCGGTTGCTGCCGACCGGTGAGCGTCAAGCCTCAGAAGTGCTGGGTGCCCGGTTGATTAGCGAGGGCGTCGTGTTGCTGACCGAGACCGATGTATCCGACGTGAGCGGCGCTCCCGGGGAGCTAGAACTTCAGCTGGATGGTCCATATGGCGCGCAGACACTGAGCGTCGACCAGGTACTCGTCGCGACCGGCCGGAAAATGAGGTCCGGGGACTTCGGGTTGGCCGCTGCAGAGGTACGTACTGATGACCGAGGCTATGTGTCGGTGGATGAATCGTTACGCACGAGCAATGCCCGAATCTTTGCCGCTGGCGATGTGACCGGTGGACCAGCATTCACCCATGTCGCGGGAATCCAGGGCAGTGTCGCAGCAACTAACGCGCTACTCGGCCGGTTTCGCAAAGTTAAAAACGACACGATGCCGGCAGTGACATTCACCGATCCGGAGGTCGCGCAGGTGGGGCTCACTGAGTCACAGGCCCGCGACCGACACGGCAAAGCTGTGCACGTGCAACACCTTTCGCACAGCCACGTTGACCGGGCTGTTGTCGAGGACCGGACGGAAGGCTTCACGCGTGTCGTACTCGACGGCAGCAAGGTGGTCGGTGCGACAATCGTCGCTCCCCGCGCTGGGGAAATGATTGCCGAGTTAGTCACGTCGGTGGCCGACGGTGGCCGGCTACGCGATATCGCGCGGGTGGTGCACGCATATCCGGCGTGGACCGATGGAGTCTGGAATGCGGCCGTAGCGCAGGTGCGCACCAGTTTGCAGTCGCCCACGATGCAAAAGGCGACCCGAGTGATCCTGCACGTGAAGAAAGCAACCGAACGCGGCTAAGTGCACGATCAGCGCAGTGTCGGCTCAGCGCAGTGCGAGGGCTGTGGCACGAACAATGGCGAGTGCCTCGTGAACGCCGTTATGATCGCCCTTGTCAAAGTCGTCGCCGTCGACCGCCATGGTGTTTGTGATGTGCGCGAAACAGACGACATCGCGATGCCGGGCGGCGGCGTAGGCATACAGCGCCGCTGCTTCCATTTCGACACAGGTGATCGCCGCCGCCTCGGCGGCGCTGATCGCTTCGGCAGTTTCGCGATATGGCGCATCGGTGGTCCACGAGGGACCGGTCATCACCGGTTGCTCGA
Source organism: Antricoccus sp. (assembly GCA_039923595.1). Lineage (GTDB taxonomy): Bacteria > Actinomycetota > Actinomycetes > Mycobacteriales > Antricoccaceae > Antricoccus. The sequence goes on from JBDTCL010000322.1 coordinate 1,571, forward strand.
AGTTGTCGAATACGCCAGTCAGCCTGGCGGCGATCGCGGGGTCGAGATGGCTCCAGCGAGACGGCGAGACGTAGTGCGCGCTTGTCCCTTCATCGCGAAGTGCTTGATTGATTAGTACAAAACATGGCACATCGTCAATCGGTGAGATCTGACCGGCCGAGGTAATGCTGATGACCAGATCGGCGCCAGAAGCAGATAGTTGCTCAGCGACCATCACCGCAAAGGGCGCGCCGACTGCCTTGCCCACCACTCCAACCTCGATGCCGCCAAGGTCGATCGTCCACATCTCGCTGTGATAGCAGGCCCAACCAGGATGCCGCTGTGCTCGGCCACTTGATTCGAGGTAACGAACGATATCGCCATCGGGATCGAGTAGCGTCACCGCTGGAACTGCGACATTCGGAAGGTTCAGTTGACGGCGGGCCTCGCGCAGCAGATTGGCGGGTTCAAAAACCGACGGTGAGTCGTACGTTTTAGCAGCGAATAGCGGTAGGTCCTGCCAGGGATTTGTCACGGCCCTATCTCACCACATTCCGCCTGGGCAGCGGCGTCCAAATGCCCAGGCAGTAGGCACTTTGACTCTGGATCTGGCTTGCGTCCTTGCGATCAATTCTTACGGTCCGCTGAATTATCGGCGGTTATCTGTGATCACCGGGCAACGTGGACTGCTGCGGTCTACCATGGGGAGGCTCAGTGAGTGTTCCTTCGCTCACAGCCACCCACAGACCGGAGTTGCCATGTCCAGCACGATCGTCGTCGATGAGCCCGCTGAAGTCACCGCCCGAACGTCTCGTCGCATGGCCGTCTTGTTCACTGCCCTTCGCATTTTTACTGGGCTGGTGTGGTTCAGCAACGGCATCGCAAAGCTGATCAGCAAGGGTAATTATGACTGGGGTTTCATCTCCTTCAATCTGATTACTCGAGATGCCGCCAAAGGTATCGCCACCAATGCGGCCAACAAGTCCCAAATTGGCTTCCTCAGCTCAATCTATAAGGATCTTGTCGTCGCCAACTGGGGCTTCTTCGGCATCTTCCTGATGATCGTTGAGCTGGCGATCGGCCTGGGTCTGATCTTTGGGGTCGCGACTCGTCTCGCCGCTATCGGCGGTCTGCTGCTGCTCACCCCGATCTGGCTGATGCTGCTGCATACCGGCCGTTATCTGTGGGAGTACCCAGCTGAGGACTTGTTCCCGCTGCTGCTGCTCGCGCTCGTCCCGGCTGGTCGCGTATTCGGTGTCGATCGCAAGCTCGCAGCCCGGTTCAACTACCGCTGGCCTTTCTAGACCGATCGATTAGCGCTCTACCGCGCTGCCACGCTGACCTGGCCGCCTCATTCCTGGCCCTTACATAGGCACAATTCGTACCGCCGAGCCATCACTTTCCACACCTTCGCCTCACGCGGCGGGTATGGGGAGTGATGGCTCGTCGTTTGCAAAAGGTGATCTGCGATGATCGATCCGTCAACGAAGACATCATCAGCGGGGAGCCCCTATGGACAACGCACACGTGAGAGCAATGCATCGCGGCCTTGAGCCGTACCACGGAATGATTTATTTCGTACCCGAGTCGCCGGCGGTGTGTAGCGAACTCGGTGTTCAAGGCCGGTCCGGCTATTTCGCGTTGCGATCTGCTGCGATGGGCCAGGTCAATGCTGAAGTCGTCGTCAGCACCTTCTTCAACTTCAACCCAGAGCTGATCCATGCGGCATTTCCCGCAGTGTGGTCGGTGACAACTCCTGAGCAATTGTGCGAAGCGAGGCTTACGGCTGCAGACGCCGCACTGCGGCGGGTGCTCGGCGATGCGGTCGACTCGCCCGAGATGGCGGAGGCTGCCGAGCTCGCGCGTGCAGCGACAGCAGGCTGCTACGTAGAGGGACATCCCTTATATGCAGGGCATGCGAACAGGCCGTGGCCGACCGAGCCACATATGGTCCTGTGGTGGGCTCAGACGCTGCTGCGGGAGTTCCGCGGCGACGGTCACATCGCCGCAATGACGACCCAGGGCATCACGGGTGTCGAAGCGCTGGTCATCCACGCGGCAACTGGCGTCATCCCGCCAGAGACGTTGCAGAATAGTCGCGGTTGGTCAGATGAGGCCTGGGCGGCTGGTCAGGCTTCGGTCCGCGCACGCGGCTGGCTCACTGATTCCGGGGAGCTCAGCGAGGACGGGCAAGCTGCCCGGCAATGGGTCGAGGACACCACCGATACCCTCGCTGCGCCCTGCTGGGCGGAGCTCACCGAAGATCAGAGCGCCCGACTTCTGGAGCTGACTCGTCCATTCGTGAAGGCACTGATGCCGGAATTCCCAGGCGGTGGCAGCTGGCTCAAGAAGCCCTAACTGTCGGATCAAACTCCGGCAGCCTCGCGATATCTGTAGCAATCGAAGCACGCCTGCTGATCACCACGACCACGCCATCGCACCCGGTGGCGTGGTCGTTGTGATTCATGATGCGTTGCTCACTCGTGGCCTACTCCAGCGTTGTTCAACCTTGCCTATTTCCAATACGCGACCGCGCCGATCCAGACGATCACAAAGAGCCCGGCCAGCGCGAAGCCAGCAGTGTTGATGTTGAAGGTCCCCATGAAGCTCCAGAAACTACCCTGCAGATGGAGTTTGTCCCCGAGCAGACCAAGGATTTCGATGGTGCCGATTAGAAAAGCGACGGCGATCGAGAGTCCAGTAATGATGAAGTTGTAATAGATCTTGCGGACCGGACGCGCAAATGCCCAACCGTATGCAAAATTCATGAAGCAGCCGTCGATAGTGTCGAAGAGCGTCATGCCGCCGGCAAAGAGCAGCGGCAGTGACAGGACGGCGTACCAAGGCAAACCCTGAGTAGCGGCCGCGGCCGTGGCCGCCAGCAGCAGAACTTCAGTCGCAGTGTCGAAGCCGATCCCGAAAATCACGCCAACGCCAAACATATGCCAGGTTTTGGTGATCGAGCGCATTAACCTGCCAAAGAACCGGTACATCAAGCCGCGCGCTTGCAGTTGTCGTTCGAGCTCTTCCTCATCGAAGTCGCCGCGGCGCATCCCGGCGAACACTTTAAGGATGCCGGCGAGCACGACGAGGTTCAGCGCGGCGATCAGATAGAGGAACAGTGCGGCGAGTGACGTGCCGATCACGCCGCCCGTGCTCTCGTACCCGGAACTCGGATTAACCACTGCCCCGAATACGGCTTTGGCGGCGATGGTGAGCCCAACACCCACCGCGACGATGATCGACGAGTGGCCGAGGGCGAAGAAGAAGCCGGTTGCTAGCGGACATTGGCCGTCGGCCATCAGTTTGCGCGTGGTGTTGTCGATGGCTGAGATGTGGTCGGCGTCGAAGGCGTGCCGGACGCCGAGGGTCCAGGCTGTCAGGCCTACGCCGAGGCCAATGCCAAGGCCCTGGAAGTGGAAATGGTGCGGCGCGATCGCGAAGATGAAGATGCCCCAGCCGCCAAGATTGAGCGCGAGGACGACCGCGCCCATCGCACTCAGCGTTCCTTTTTCACCGCGGGTGAGCTGCAAACGTGGCTTGAGAGAACCGGTAGCGATCGGTCCCGCTGTCATGGTTGGCTCGTTCATCGTTCGGGTCCTCCTCGGGACCCCGCCGTCAAAGCAACCCCCTCGCCTGGAGAATCGCCGGGCGGGTGCGCTGCCCCTCCTGCGAGGGCGGATCGCATCAAACCCAAAGTCAGGCGACCGGACTTATCCCTCAGCGCGGAGGGCTTCACCGTTGCGGGACAGCGCCGGATTCGCATCGGACTTCGCTGAACTGTGGGCCATCCGGCACGAATGGCCGGACGAACTAAAACCTACGGAGCGCGTCGAGGACAGTCAAGTCGTGTGACGAGTCAGTCGCGTCGCGTCGGCTGACACTCCATTTCAGCACTAATGCATGACCGCCGGGTTCTGACAGAACTGCTAGGTTCTGGTTCGTTTCCGATCCGGGTCACTCCTTGAACGTGGGGTCTGGTGAGCGCCAGATATGTCACAAATGCGCCGATCAGTAGCGCCAACACGATCGGCACCAGTCCCGAGCCGAAACCTCGGCCGCCGACGCAGCCCAATGAGTACGACGAAAGTCCCCACCCAATGAGGACCGATTGTGCTAGCGATCCCGGCGAATCATGGGTGGAATCGCCCAGATGACGCCCCAGCAGGCCGATGAGCGCGCTGGGTAGAAAGCAACCATGAACACGACGAACAGTCATCCCGTGCCAAACGCGGCCGAACGACCGATTCTCTCCGGACATTTAGGATCGACGACAAAAGTAGCGCTGCCCA
>JBDTCL010000323.1:0-4341 GCA_039923595.1 Antricoccus sp.
CGTCGGCGAGAATCCCGACGGCGCTTCGCGCTGAGTCCGCAGCGCTGGTATAGGCAAGCGAGGCACTGTGTAGTCGCTCAAGATCAAACTGAAGGCTAGTCATTTAGCCAACGTTAATTCGCTTCGGTCCAGCCCCACAACGTTATCCACAGCAGCCGACGGACGCCTAGCTGTCGAACTTGTATCCCAGCCCGCGCACGGTGAGTACAAATTGTGGACTTGCCGGATTCGGTTCGATCTTCGCTCGCAGTCGCTTGATATGTACGTCGAGTGTTTTGGTGTCGCCGACATAGTCAGCGCCCCACACTCGGTCGATCAATTGCGATCGGGTCAGTACCCGGCCGGCATTGCGCAACAGCAATTCGAGCAGGTCGAATTCTTTCAGCGGCATGGGCACGACCTCGCCGTCAATTGACACCACGTGCCGGTCGACATCCATCCGCACCCGACCCGAATCGAGAGTGCCAGCTGATTGCTCTTCCGCCTCGCCGCCCCGCCGCAGTACCGCCCTGATCCGAGCAATCAACTCGCGCGCCGAGTACGGTTTTGTGACGTAATCATCGGCACCGAGTTCGAGGCCGACTACCTTGTCTATTTCTGAATCCTTAGCAGTCAGCATAATGATCGGCACTGACGAGCGTTGGCGCAGTTGCCTGCAGACCTCCGTGCCGGACATTCCAGGGAGCATGACGTCGAGAAGCACAATATCGGCGCCGCGGTGATCGAACTCGCTGACCGCTGCAGTACCGGTGTCCACCGTCGTGACTTCGAATCCCTCACGTCGAAGTAGATACTCCAGCGGTTCAGCGATTGATTCTTCGTCTTCGACGACAAGTACGCGAGTCACTTGCTAGCCTCCAAGCCGTGGGGGGATGGCACCTGTGCGGGTGATTCGTTTGTCACGGTTGCTGATGAGTCGACCGCATTGGCGCTATCGGACTGTGCAGCCGGTGTATGTGTCGAAGCCTTGAGGACAGTAGCAATCACGGGCAGCCGGAGGGTGAAGGTTGAGCCCTCCCCTTCACTGCTCCATACATCGACTGAGCCACCATGATTAGTCGCGATATGTTTCACGATCGCCAACCCGAGGCCGGTACCGCCGGTAGCCCTGGAGCGCGCGCGATCAACTCGGTAAAACCGTTCGAAAATCCGATCAAGTTCGACTGCGGGGATGCCGATCCCTTGATCCTTGACCACGATTTCCGCGAAACCATCATTGCTTCGATAAGCCAGCGCAACGCTCGTGTTCTCAGGGCTGTAGTTCACCGCGTTGGCGAGCAGATTCGAGATGGCCGTCGAAATATGCTCTTCCACAGCGCGGATACGTACGCCATCTTCGCCGGCACAGATGATCCGAATGTTCTTCGCTTCAGCGATGGCTTGGTTGCGATCGACTGCCTCGCTCATGACATCCCCGAGCTCGAACTCCGATTGCGGCGGCGAGGCCTCGGCGCCCTGCAGGCGCGACAGGTCGATCAATTCGTTGATGAGAATTGATAGCCGGATGGCTTCTTTGCGCATACTTTTTGCAAAACGGCGAACCGCCTGCTCGTCATCAGAAGCATCGGCGATCGCTTCACCTAGCAGATTTATTGCACCGATTGGCGTTTTTAGCTCATGACTCACATTGGCCACGAAGTCGCGCCGCACCGCCTCAACGCGATGCGCCTCGGTGACATCAGTCAACACGAGCGCCACCTGACCGTCGGTCTGCAGTTGGACTCCTTGGACGCTAAAGACTAGTCCGCCGTGCGGCGTGCCATAGCGCGCCGGCAACATGAATTCGTCGGTTATCGGGCCCCGACGGCGAACTTCCCGGGATATCTCTAGTAGCTCACGGACCTGGACTCGGCCCTCCCGGACAATCCCCATCGCCATGGAACGGCCGTTCGCAAGGACAACCTGGTCCCCGCTGTCGAGAACCACTGCAGCCTGTTCCATTACCTCAATCAGTTCCCGAGCCACCGAAGGGCGAGGCGTATCAGGCCGATCTTCGATCCGCGCTGAGCCCGCTCGCTGTCGCGGGTTGGTTCGATTTCTCCGTGCGAGTACGGTAGTCGCCGTGAGCGCTGCGACGGCAAGCACTCCGGTAACGATCCACGCGGTAACGGACATATGTCGATGCTAGGGCCCGTTGCCCGCGTATCCTTAATCTCACGGCCGTCAGGCGCCAAAGATCACAACTGAGCCGCCGACTGTTCACCCGAGCGTCAGGCGGCGTTCACCGCAGCTACGTCTGGTGCTTGATTGGATAACTAGTCTCTGCGCAGTACCTGCATTTCAGTGGGTAATTCGACCCTGATTGATGAGGAGCACTTGCATGCGCGATACGTTCCAGGACGAGCTTGATCAGGTGGGCAACCAGCTCGTCGAGATGTCCAACCTCGCAGGTTCGGCGATGGCACGCGCGACGACGGCGCTCATGGACGCCGACGTCCAGCTTGCCGAGAGCGTCATCGCCGCCGATGAAACAATTGACGCCATTCGCGCTGATATTGAGCGGCAAGCCTTCGAGCTTTTAGCGCGCCAGCAGCCGGTTGCCACAGATCTTCGGATCGTTGTTACGGCGCTGCAAATGGCGATGGATCTGGAGCGAATGGGTGATCTATCGGCGCATATCGCGAAAATCGCGCGGATGCGCTATCCGCAACGGACCCTTCCGCAGCCAGTGCGCCCGGTGATTCTGGAAATGGCGCAAATTGCTGAGCGGATTGTCGCCAAAGCCGGCAGTACGATTGCAGCCCGCGATGTCGAGCGTGCCCATGAGCTTGAAAAAGACGACAACAATATGGACGCCCTGCACCGGGAACTGTTCCAGATTCTGCTTGCTGACTCCTGGCCGGCAGGTATCGAATCAGCTATCGATGTGACCCTGCTCGGTCGTTATTACGAGCGCTTCGCCGATCATGCTGTCGCCGTTGCCCGGCGCGTGGTGTACATCGTCACGGGCGAGCTTCCCACAGGGTCGAATGGTCCGGCGGCGACCACCTCGACCGCCGATCTCAGCTAGAAAAGGCCAGCAAACCGGCCGTCCTCGCATGCGGTAGCCCACCTCCGCAACCAGCCCAGCCAGCGGTCGCGCCTGCAACCGGCAATCGGTCCAGCCAGCGGTCGCGCCTGCAACCGGCAATCGGCCCTGCAAACAACGGCCCACAGCAGCTCAAAACCATATAAGCCACTCCGTCGACCCACAACCGTTGTTTCCAGGGTGATCTGCCGCGGTATGTGGATAACGGGCGGTGTCTAACTAATCGTCCGCGACGATAGCCGGGTGATTTCGGACCTGTCTCGGGTGTTGGCAAGCCAGCAAGGCGTCGTGCCAACCTGGCTATTGCGGGCCGTCGGCCTGAGCGATTGGCAGCTCCGCAAATTACGCGCGGCCGGGATGCTCCGGGTGGTGCGGCGGGGGTGGTATCAGGGGAAAACGCCCACCCGGAGGTCGCGGCTGCGGTCGGTGCAGGTGGTGTGCTCGCATGTGGTTCGGCGCTGCGGATTCTTGGTGCGTGGACGATGCCTGATAACAAGCTACATATCCGCTACTCTTCGGATGCTCGGCGACGCTTCGGATCGGGATGTCAGGTGTATGCCAAGGATCCGCCCGCTGACCTGAGAGTCGATCCTTGGGCGATCGCCCTTGACTGCGCCGCCGGATGTCTAAGTGCCGAGGCTCTCGTCGTCGCCGTCGACTCTCTTATCCAAAGTGGTATCGCCGCGTATGAGGACATCGAGGCGCGGGTTTTAAAGTGGCCACCTGGCCACGCAACCTGGTGGACTGCGTGTGACGGCCGCAGCGAATCTGGCACCGAAACGTTGACCCGATTCCGACTGCGCAGTTGCGGCATCGACAGCATTCCCCAAGTGGTGATCCCCGGGATTGGCCGCGTCGATCTGCTCGTTGGACGCAGGCTCGTGATTGAGTGCGACAGCCGAGCGCATCACACCGGAACGCTCGCTTATGAGTCAGATCGCCGCCGCGACCGGGTCCTCGTAGCGCGCGGTTTCCTCGTCGTTCGCCTGAGTTATCATCAAGTTCTATACGACCGGCCGAGCGTTCTGGAAGATCTGCTCACCATCGTGCGGCGCCGAGACCACCTACAACGCCCTGCAAACAACACTCCATAAGCACTCGAAACCCCATAGAGCAGTACACCCAGCCACAGCTGTCGTTTGCAGGGATCACCACGACAATTCAAGCCTGCTGGGCAGCCTGGTCACCATCCGCGCGGGAAGATCTGCTCACCATCGTGCGGCGCCGTGGCCACCTACAACACCCTGCAAACAACACCTCACAAGCACTCAAAACTCCATAGAGCAGTACACCCAGCCACAGCTGTCGTTTGC
>JBDTCL010000324.1:0-7578 GCA_039923595.1 Antricoccus sp.
CTGCGCGACCACGACCAGCCAGAACCCATCTTGTGCCATTCGATCGGGCCACCCACGCCCTCCCGATCGTGCACCTGGGCGAGGGTCTCCAACGCCGTTTGCTCGCCGATCCGCCATTTGGCGGACTTGACGAATTGAAAGACGCCGACCGACCAGCCTTGATTCCAAGCCCGCAGCGCCATCCCGAATGCTGCTGTCGATTTGCCTTTGCCCTCGCCAGTGTGCACCATCAGCAGTGGTTTGTTTCGGCGCTGTCGGGTGGTGAGTCCATCATTCGGGACGACCTCGACTTTGCCCTCGGGCATTAGGCGACCTTCCTGGCGATACCGGTGATGTTGAGCAGTGCATCCGCGCCGACATTCTCAAGCGGCAGGTACTGAGCGCCGAGCCGTTCGGCCAGTTGGGCGGCGAGACCTATTCTAAATCTGCCGGTCTCGCAATCGATCACGATCGCATTGATGCCGGTATCGCCCAAATAACCGGCAACTGCCTGCGAGCGCTTCAACGCCGCCACTCCGGAGGTCGCTCGGCCATCGGTGATGACGACGAGTAACGCCCGGCGGCGAGGATCTCGGATCCTTTCCAAACGCAAAGTTCGCTCGGCGCACATCAGGCCTTCGGCAAGTGGGGTACGACCACCACTCGGCAGATCAGCCAACCTACGGGCAGCGGTATCTATTGACGTTGTCGGCGGCAAGGCGAGCACTGCTTCTTGGCCGCGGAAGGTAACAAGACCGACCTTGTCCCGGCGTTGATAGGCATCGAGCAGTAGCGACAAAATAGCTGTCTTCACCGCTTCCATACGCTTGCGTGCTGCCATCGATCCGGACGCATCGACGCAGAACAAGACTAAATTCGACTCCCTACCTTCGCGTATCGCTCGACGCAGATCACCGCCGTCAATCGGCAGCCGACCACCAGCGACACGACCCGACTGTCGCAGAGCAGCGGCTCGAATGGTCGCGGGCAGATGAAGCGCGCCCTCGGTGCTGCCCGGCGACGCGACGCGCACCGTACGACCGATTGCGGTGATCGCCCGGCTGCGCTTGCCTGCCTCACCATTGCCGACCCCCGCGATACTCAATAGCCGGGTCCGGTACGGCTCCCGGACGCCCGCGACCAGCTGCGATGCAGCATCGTTCGCGGGCTGCGGCGCCTGCTCCGATGGTGGCGGTTCGGTCTCGTGCGATTGATGCTGTGGTTGTTCTTGCGTCTGCTGCCGCTCAGCGCCTTGGTCATGTGGCTGAGACGAATCGTCTGGGTGTGCACCTGCTGAGTCCGATTTTGGCTCTTGCGAAGCTGACTGCACACCATCTGAGCCGTTATCTGGTTCGGGATCCGGACCCGCGGCAGCTGGATCGTTGTCCGGTTCAGGCTCTGGCTCTGGCTCCTCGTTGAGGATCTGATCGAGCAAATCCTCATCTAAGCCTGGGGCGTCAAAGGGATTACGCCGACGGCGGTGCGGGAGCGCCAGGCGCGCGGCAGCGCGGATATCGGCCTTCGTCACTTTTTCGCGGCCGTCCCACGCAGCGTGCGCCGCTGCCGCGCGGGCGGTGACGATATCGGCCCGCATGCCGTCGACCTCAAACGCGGCACAAATCTGCGCGATCTTGAACAGTGCATGATCGTCGAGCTGCACGCGCAGCAAGATCGCCTGTGCAGCGGTGATCCGTTCCCGAAGTACAGTCTCATCAGCAGCGAAACGCTTGCTGAAAGTCTCGGGGTCAGCGTCGAATGCCAGGCGCCGCCGCACCACCTCAGCACGCAACGACGGATCACGCGGTGCCCGGACTTCGACAGTTAGACCGAAGCGGTCAAGCAACTGGGGTCGCAATTCGCCCTCTTCGGGATTCATCGTCCCCACAAGCACGAACCGGGCAGCGTGCGAAACCGAAACGCCTTCGCGTTCAACTGTGGCTCGACCCATTGCAGCTGCGTCGAGCAGTAAGTCCACCAAATGATCGTGTAACAAGTTCACTTCATCGACATACAGCAGGCCTCGATGCGCACTGGCCAGCAATCCTGGCTCGTAGGCTGCGATGCCCTGACCGAGCGCCTTTTGCAAATCGAGTGAACCAATGACTCGGTCCTCGGTCGCCCCGACAGGCAGCTCGACGAGTCGCGCTGGCCGTTCATGCGAGGTGTTCGTCCCATGGGGCCCGTCTGGGCATTGCGGGTCTGGTCGGTCTGGTGCGCAGCCGAAGCGGCAACCATCGATCACCCGCTGGGTCGGCATAATCGCCGCCAAGGCGCGCACCATGGTGGATTTGGCGGTGCCTTTTTCGCCGCGTACCAAAACGCCGCCTACTTCGGGAGCCACGGCGGTGATGACGAGCGCGAGGGCCATATCGTCCGAGCCGACAATTGCGCTAAAGGGGAAGATGAGCACCGGGCGTTGATTCTCCTGCCTACGGGTGTCCGCGCCCGCTGGGAAACGTGCCGCGGCATCGGGTCGAGACCGCAGGCTGACCGGCGACGCTCTGGCTTTGCACTTCGGCATTTGGCCGTCGTACTCACAGTGGCGGGACCGCTCCAGATTCGCGCCACGGCTCACCGTGGTGCCCACTGGATTCTTCGTCGAGCAGCACCTCATCTTCGCATAGTCATGATGACGACTACCCTTCTGGCGTGAGCGAATCCAATCCATCAGACATCGTTTACGTCGTCGGTATCGGCGCGGACGGGATCAGCGGCCTGAGCGCAGCGGTACATACCTACCTCGACGACGCTGAAGTGATCTTCGGTAGCACCCGGCAACTGGCCGGTTTGACCGCGAGCAAGATGCAGACGCTTGTGCCGTGGCCGTCGCCATTGTTGCCAGCAATCCGCGGGCTGCTCGATGAGCATGCCGGAGCTCGCCGAGTCGTGCTGGCTTCGGGTGATCCGTTGACTTCGGGAATCGGTACAACTCTGCTATCGCTCTTTGGGACCGACAAGATACGGATCCTGCCTGGGGTGTCGTCCACAACCTTGGCTAGGGCGCGCGTGGGTTGGTCAGCGGAATCTTCGGACGTAATTACGGTTGTTGGTCGCCACGCCGCTCGCGTCTTGCGCTCGGTGGGGCCAGCGCGGCGGCTCGTAGTGCTCTCGAGTGATGAGTCGAGTCCCGCGCAGATCGCGACGCTGCTCACCGACGCCGGTTATGGCGCATCAACACTGCATGTGTTGGGCAACCTCGGTGCTCCTGACGAGTCACGCCAGAGTGCGACTGCGCGCACCTGGGCCACTGATGCACCGACTTTTCCCAGGCTCAATGTCGTATGTTGCGAATGCCGCCCAGACCCTGGGACCCGCATTCTGCCGACTATCCCTGGCTTGCCTGACGACGCTTTTGACAATGACGGCCAGTTGACTAAGCGCGAAATTCGCGCGAGCGCGCTGGCTCATCTCGCACCGATCCCCGGCGATTTGCTGTGGGATGTTGGGGCCGGAGCCGGATCGATCGCTATCGAATGGATGCGCGCTGACCCGCGGTGTCAGGCGGTCGCGATCGAGCAGGACGCGACTCGGGCCACCCGCATGAGGGCCAATGCTGAGCGCTTGGGCGTACCGGATCTGCATGTGGCAATCGGTACTGCGCCTCAAGCCTTCGCTGGATTGCCCAGCCCGCAGGCAATCTTCATCGGCGGGGGCGGCACCGAAGAGGGAATCATTGAGGCCTCGTGGTCGGCGCTTGCGCCCGGCGGACGGCTGGTGGCGCATGCGGTGACTGTGCAAACTGAGGCGGTATTGATGGCCGCATTCAGCACCCACGGCGGTGAGCTGTCTCGGTTGTCGGTCGAACGACTAGAACCGATCGGTGGATTTGACGGCTGGTCTCCCGCTCGCGCCGTGGTGCAGTGGTCGGCGGTGAAAGACGGGTGACCGTTCATTTCATCGGTGCCGGCCCTGGTGCCGACGATTTGTTGACGTTGCGCGCGGTGGCACTTTTAGGCTCCTCGCAGACCTGCCTTTATGCCGGGACATATGTGACCTCCGACGTACTGGCGCACTGCCCGCCCGGTGCTCAGCTCATTGACACCGCACACCTGAATCTCACGGCCATTATCGAGTGCGCAGTCCAAGCTCACCGACGCGGTGAGGATGTCGCGCGACTTTGCAGTGGCGATCCGTCCATCTACTCAGCTCTTGCCGAGCAGACGCGCCGTCTTGATGCGGCGGGTGTGCCGTGGGATGTCACACCCGGCGTTCCGGCGTATGCCGCGGCCGCTGCATTGATTGGCCGGGAGCTCACGGTACCTGGGGTCGCGCAGTCGGTCGTTCTCACTAGGGCTCAGCAAGATTCGACCAAGATGCCGAGCACCGAAGCGCTCGCAGGGTTTGCTCGCACCCGCGCCACAATCGTTCTGCATCTAGCCATCCGGCACGTCGAGCGGCTCGTTACCGAGCTCGTCCCGTCGTATGGACCGGGATGTCCGGTGGTGATCGTTGCCAATGCTGAACAACCAAACCAAGTCGTTATGCGAGGCACCTTAGCCGACATCACGCAGGCGGTCGCAGCATCGGGTCTGCGGCAAGCTGCGGTAATTATTGTCGGTCATGCGCTGGGCAATGCGAATTTTGTCGAATCGCATCTGTATTCCTCGCGTGAGCCGATCAACACGATCTCGTAGGATATGGCGACCGACTACAGACGGAGTCTTGAACCCCTATGGCCAGAACTCCCCGGCTCGCACCCCTTGACCCCGGGTCCAAACATGTCCAACTCAGCGAAAAGGTAGCGCACCGAGTTCGCGAAGCGATCATGGTGGGCGATCTTCGCTCACCCGATTACATTCGTACTGAGCAGCTCGCCGCGGATCTCGGAGTGAGTCCCACACCTGTGCGCGAGGCGCTTATGGTGCTCGCCAGCGAGGGGTCGGTGAAATGGGAGCCGCGGCGGGGTTTTCGTGTCGTACACCTGAGCGCTCAAGACATCCGGGATCTGTTCTCGGTCCAGGCCTACATCGCCGGCGAACTCGCGGCTCGTGCGGCCGTGAACCTCACTGAAGAACAACTCATCGAACTTAGTGATATCCAAAAGCAATTACGGGCCGAGCACAAGGTCGGCAACTTCACCGGCGTGGATGAGCTCAATCATCAGATCCATCGGACCATCAACACCGCTGCGGCGTCGGTACGGATGGCAAACTTACTGCGCAATACGGTGCAATATGTACCGCTGTCGTCGTATGGCGAGGTCACCGGTTGGTCGACAGCATCCGCGAACGATCATGGGCCAATTCTCAAGGCATTTAAGGAGCGCGATGCCCGGAGCGCCCGAGCAGCGATGACAAGCCATATCGATCATGTCGGTGATCTGCTGGTGGCGCACTTGAAGAAGCACATCAACCTCGACTAGTTAGCTTTCACCAACTCCGACGTATGCCGTAGCGATATCGTCTTTATACTTAGAAAGTAGTCGGCCGATCAACGTCGCCGTCACGAGCGCGAGCGCTCCGGTCACCAAGAACACCACTGGTACCGATGTCCACTTAGCAATCACTCCGCCCGCGAGGCTGCCAACGGGAATGAGACCCCATACAAGGGTTCGGTATGCGCCTTGTACGCGGCCAAATAGCTCGGTGGGAATGATGGCCTGACGTACTGACATCGAGTTGATATTCCAAATCGAAACCGCCCCGGCGGTGATTCCAAATGCAACACCGGCAAGCCACGGATTAGTCGTGAGCCACATCGGGATGATGGCCACTGCACCTACGAACAGTGCGGCGGATTGACTGCGGGTGCGGCCAATTCGCCGCGACGCGAGCGGTGCCGCAACTGCACCGATGAGGCCGCCGATTCCGGCGCTGAGAATCCAAAGACCGAATTGTGCCTGGGATAGTCGCAAGGTCTGCAATCCATATAGCACCAGGACACCACCACTCATCGCGTGAATGCCCGAATCGAAACCACAGAGAATCGTATAGCGCCGCAGGAAGTCATGGCGCCATAGCCAGCCGAGGCCAGCCTTCACATCGACCAAGACGCTCGCACGCGGCCGCCCACCAGCTGCCTTGCGGGCCTTCGGCAGGCAGAAGACGAGGGCCGCCGACACCGCCCAACCGACCGTCCCGAAGATGAACGGCGACACGGTCGCTGCCGCAAACAGGAATGATCCCAGTGGCGGAGCGATGAAGGTCTGGCCAGTCGTGTCAGTTGCAGTCAGCCAGGCATTTCCGCGTTCGAGATTTGGTCGCCCAACCACTTCAGGCAGCATGGCCCGTCCGGCACTGTCAAATATTGTTTCACTCATACCGACGAGAAATACCGAGATATAGATCAGCAATAGCGTCATCTGATTGTTGATGATCAGTGCGCACACGCTGATCATCACCGCGACTCGGAATACGTTCGCCCAGCCCATGGCAAGTCGGCGCGGATAACGGTCGACGAGTGCCCCGCTTAAGACCGCGAAGAGCAACCACGGCAGAAATTGCGAGCTGCTCAGCGCCGAGATCGCCACTGGATCGCGGGTGAGCGTGGTGGCCAGCAGTGGCATCGCAACGAGCATCGCGCCGTCGGCGAAATTGGCACCGGCACTCGAACCGAGCAACAACCAAAATGGTCTGCCCAGGCGATTAGCTGAGGTCACTCGCGATCTCTGTCTTGTCCTGAAATCGGGGCAGCGATGACATCGATACTCACTCGCTTCGATCCTGGGTGCGCTGGACGCTGGGCGTATTTGTCGACCACCGCATTCGCCTCATCGATAAATGCGCGCATCTCTTCGACGGTGAGCTCGGTGAAACTTGATCGCCACATTTTGTCTCGACGCCACTCGCTTTTATCCGTCGCTATCTCGGCGAGGCTTCGTGCCATCCGGTCGGCCAGCTTGCCGATGAACTCGGCGTTGACGATATCGACCGCTTGCGGCGAGGTCGCGGCGAACGCATCCGGGCCAATCGTCCAACCATCGATGGGTGCGCGCCACCAGCGCTCGCGCGCGGATCCTTTGCCCGGGATGTCCTCGACAAAACCGTGCTTCGCCAGTTGACGCAGGTGGTAGGACATTGAGCCGGAACTTTCATCCAGAATTTCGCCCAGACCCGAAGCCGTTGCCTCCCCCACATCGTCAAGGATCCCGAGGATACGCACCCTCAATGGATGCGCGAGTGCCTTCAATCCGCCCGGATCAATCTGACGGTCAGCTGTCATACTTCGCAAAGATACCTTTGCAAAGGTATCTTTGCAATTGTGCTCACCGCTGTCGTTTCCACAACTCGTCGTTTGCGACCGGGGGAAAGCCACGGTCCGCACGGAGTGTCGCGGCCACGCCATTGCTCAGAGTGGGGTCGGCATCCCGAAGGTCGTCCGCACCCCGGGACTCCATAGGGGTCGCAGCATGTCGACACCACCGATATCGATTCCCGAAGCAGCCACCAGCGAATCGTCCAGTCCGGTCAGTGTCGCTTCATGCAGTTTCCAGGCGGGGTGCTCATTAGGGATCCACAACGTGCGACCGAACAAACGGGTGTGCAATCCCCATCGAGCCGTCAGCCATGTCTCAAGCTCCGTCGGTACGACCGGATCACCGACCTGCAGCGAAACGGTGCCGCCTGGTCCGCGACCAGGCCACCGCCTCCGCGTGATGTA
>JBDTCL010000325.1:0-4398 GCA_039923595.1 Antricoccus sp.
TGAACAGATTCATGCCGAGAGTAACGATGCAAACGTTGCCGGTCCGCTCGCCGTTGCCGAAAAGACAGCCCTCGATGCGGTCCGCTCCGGCCATATATCCCAGTTCTGCGGCAGCCACAGCCTCGCCGCGGTCGTTATGAGGATGCAACGAGAGGATGACCGAATCACGATTGTTTAGGTTGCGGCTCATCCACTCAATTGAGTCCGCGTAGACGTTCGGAGTTGCCATCTCCACTGTCGCCGGAAGATTGATGATTACCGGCCAGTCTGGTGTCGGCTCCCAGACATCCATCACCTTGTTGCAGATTTCCGCCGCGAACTCCAGTTCGGTGCCGGTGTAGGACTCCGGCGAGTATTCGAACCTGATATTGGTGTCCTCAGGAGCGAGTTCGCGGAATTTGTTGCACAGATGAGCGCCGTTGAGCGCAATATCTACGATGCCGTCGGTGTCTAGACCAAAGACGACCCGGCGCTGCAAAGTCGAGGTCGAGTTGTACAGGTGCACGATAGCGTTCTGAGCGCCGCGCACTGACTCAAAGGTGCGTTCGATGAGTTCGTCACGTGCTTGGGTCAAGACTTGGATCGTGACGTCATCTGGAATGGCGTCCTGCTCAATGATCTGGCGGACAAAATCGAAGTCGGTCTGGCTTGCTGCTGGAAATCCGACCTCGATTTCCTTGTAGCCCATTTTAACCAACATGTCGAACATACGGCGCTTGCGGGCAGGGGTCATCGGATCGATGAGCGCCTGATTGCCGTCACGCAGATCAACGGCACACCACAGCGGCGCACGGTCAATCACCGTGTCCGGCCAGGTGCGGTCGGTCAAGTTGATCGGCGGGAATGACGAATATTTTTTAATTGACATTCCAGAAGGCTGCTGAGGATTGGTGGTCCGGGTGGTGTTGCCCATGATCTGTATGGCTCCTTATTCACGCCTGTCGGCGAGGGATAACTAACTCGTCAGGTCGCGCACTCGCAGATTGTGCGAGCTATGCAGATTGTGACGTTCGACCGGAAAAAAAATGTCGTCGCATCGGCAGCATGCCAAACTCCGCGACGAGGCGCCGACCTAGTTGGTCTCGTCGCGGCAGATAAGGAGAAGCTCGAAGCTTCGAGTCTGAGCCATGGTCAACCGAGCGTAACCCACGTCACCAGGCTCGACGCAAGTGCCCCCGGAGGTGCACGAATTCAGCATCCAGCTGAGTGCGGCAACCGGTACGAATCTTGTGAGCCTGGAGGTTCCGCGGTCTGAAGTGACTGGCCACAAGAAGATGTCGATACAGTAACTTCCGTGCGGACCTGGGAGCACCAACTGTTGCTGGCTGTAATCTTTGGCGGCGGCGCTTTTGTGGTGTTATTACTTCCCATTTTGCTGGTGCAGCATCGACAGTACGGCCGTATCGATCCGCGTCGCTTTGTAGGCGCGGCGATTGGATCGTTTTACGGCGCCGGGGTTCTCGCATTCACTATCTTGCCGGTTCCCGATACGACGGCGGCATGGTGCGCGCGGAATGCCATCAGGCACGCGGTGCTGCGGCCGTTTCATTCCCTCGATGCGATCCGAATCTCTGTCGCCGGGGAATCGCTGCCTCAGATTCTGGGCAATGTCACGGTATTGCAGTCTGTTTTCAATGTGCTGATGTTCTTGCCTCTCGGGATCCTCCTGCGGCGCTATCTCGGGCGCTCCGTCCTCGTCTCGACCCTCATCGCGATGGCTCTGTCGGTGCTCATCGAATTCACCCAGTACACCGGTAATTGGGGGATCGCTGGTTGCGCATACCGGTATGCCGATATCGATGACGTCATTACAAACACGCTCGGTGCGTTCCTGGGGGCGCTGATTGCGCCGGCGTTCTTGTGGTGGATGCCGCGCGGCGGTGACCTGCGTGCCTCTCGACTGCTGGCGAGACCAGTAACTTTGCTACGTCGCTGGTCCGGGATGGCGATCGATGGGGTGCTGTTTGCTCTGTGCGGACTACTCAGCATCGAGACCGTTGTTGTGGTCTACAGCCAGTTCGGTTTAGTGCCCAGCATCGATCCGCGGATTGTCGTCGTCGGCGTTGTGATGGGCGTACCTGCCCTTTTAGTCGTGCTATTACCCGTATGCGTTGGGTCGGGGGCCTCGTGGGGGCAGCGTCTGGTGTGGCTGCGACCAGTGCGGGCGGCCACGCGCCCAAACATCGTGCGGAGGTTGGTTGGCGTTTTGGTCGCCTGGGTACCCGTGGTCGCCTCGGCAGCGATGTGGCTGGCGAACGTCAGCGGCGATCGCGCCCACACGTGGGACGTGGCGGTGGTCGCATTCATTGCGCTATCGTTCCTGCTCGTGGCCGCGACACCTCGCAGGCGGGGACTTTCCGGCCTTCTGAGCGGTATCGAGTATGCAGACTCGCGCGCGGCGCGGGCGAGCGATCGGTGCCAATTGGATGCCACAGGCCAAACGGTGATGGCTCCAGATGTGCCGCAGTCGGCAATTTCAGCAAGCAGCCTGACCGATCGGTAAGTAGACCTCGCGGTCGGTATGTCGAAGATCGATCTCGCGGCGCGACACTGCGCTATGAGCAACGCTGCCCGGACACATCGAGTCGGCACCGTCTCAGCGTAGAATTGATCCCGGTTGCGCCATTGGCTGCGCAACATTCACAATGACAGCGCGGCCCGACTGGTTACGGGTCGCTTTTGGTGTGTGGCCGAAATTGGCCGGGCGGAGGTTGATGTGGCGCTCGTCGTCCAGAAGTATGGCGGCTCGTCCGTCCAGGACGCCAACCGCATCAAGCGGGTTGCCGAACGAATTGTCGAGACTCGCAGAGCTGGCAATGACGTCGTCGTCGTTGTCAGCGCGATGGGTGACACGACTGACGAGTTGCTCGAACTTGCCGAGCAAGTTCACCCGTTGCCGCCTGCGCGCGAGCTCGACATGCTGCTCACCTCTGGTGAGCGGATTAGCAATGCACTCGTCGCGATGGCGATCAACGCCCTGGGCGCTGAAGCGCGGTCCTTCACCGGTTCGCAAGCCGGCGTCATTACCGACTCAAAACACGGCAAAGCGAAGATTATCGACGTCACACCTGGCCGGGTTCGGCAAGCACTCGATGATGGCGCAATCGCCCTGGTGGCCGGCTTCCAGGGCGTTTCGCAGGACACCAAAGAGATCACTACACTCGGACGTGGTGGATCAGATACGACCGCGATCGCAATCGCAGCCGGCCTGAATGCTGACGTTTGTGAGATTTATACCGACGTCGATGGCGTGTATTCCGCCGATCCTCGAATCGTCCCAAACGCCACGCATCTCGCGACCATCTCATATGAAGAGATGCTTGAGATGGCCGCTAGCGGCGCTAAAGTGCTGCATTTGCGGGCTGTGGAGTACGCGCGCGCGTACGGCATTCCATTGCATGTTCGGTCGTCGTACACCACGAAACCGGGAACAATGGTTAAAGGATCAATGGAGGACATACCGATGGAACAGGCAATCATCACCGGCGTCGCGCATGATCGATCCGAAGCGAAGATAACCGTCGTAGGTGTGCTTGATCATCCGGGATCATCTGGCCGGATATTTCGCACCATTGCTGATGCTGAGATCAATATCGACATGGTGGTGCAGAACGTTTCGCAAGTGGGCACCGGCAAAACCGACGTCACCTTCACCCTGCCGAAGTCTGATGGGCAGACCGCAATGGCCGCACTCAATCGAGCTCAGGAAAAACTGGGGTTTGAGCGGTTGCTGTACGACGATCACATCGGCAAGGTCTCACTGATTGGCGCCGGTATGCGCTCACACCCTGGCGTCACGGCGACGTTTTGTGAGGCGCTCGCCTCGGCCGACATCAACATCGAAATTATCTCGACCTCAGAGATCCGCATTTCAGTACTCACCCGCGACACCGAACTTGATGCGGCGGTCGCGGCCATTCACGACGCATTCGGACTCGGCAGCGACGAAGTCGTCGAGGTACATGCAGGAACAGGACGTTAATCATGGGGTTCATAGTTGGAGTCGTTGGTGCCACGGGCCAGGTCGGCGCTGTGATGCGCAAGCTGCTGGCCGAACGTAATTTTCCCGTTGACCAGATTCGTTATTTTGCCTCTGCTCGTTCAGCTGGCTCAACCCTGCCGTGGGGCGACGAGTTGATCACCGTTGAGGATGCGCAGACTGCGGATCTGACCGGATTAGACATTGCGCTGTTCTCTGCTGGCGGTTCCACGTCAAAAGCGCTCGCACCAAAATTCGCGGCGGCCGGCGCGATCGTGATCGACAACTCATCCGCGTGGCGGATGAACCCTGACGTGCCACTCGTAGTTTCTGAGGTCAACCCCGAAGCGATCAACGACGCCAAACTTGGAATTATCGCGAATCCGAACTGCACGACTATGGCTGCGATGCCAGTGTTG
>JBDTCL010000326.1:0-18177 GCA_039923595.1 Antricoccus sp.
TTCTAAAGCCATTCTCGGCCTCTGAGTTTCGAAGATATACAAGGAGAATTTCAAACATGGAGATCCTTCCAACTGATGATCAGCAGACCCTGGCCGACACAATTGGCCGAATGCTGCGAGAACGATATGGCATGGAAACCCGAGACGGGCTGCTCAAGAGCGAGCTCGGCTATAGCGACGAGATGTGGGGGCGTTATGCAGAGCTAGGCCTGCTTGGTTTGCCATTCGGTGAAGACGTCGGCGGCGCGGGGATGGGCTTTGATGAAGTCGCAGTGGTGATGGAGGAGTTCGGCAAAGGGCTTGCTCTGGAGCCTTATCTTGCCACTGTTGTCCTCGGCGGCGGACTCGTTGACGAGGTCGGCACTAATGAGCAAAAGCAGGAAGTTCTGTCTAAGGTCGCTGAAGGTGAGCTCAAACTCGCCTTTGCCGGCACCGAGCCAGGATCGCGCTGGTCAGCTACAGACATCGACACAAAAGCTGAGCAGAACGGTGACGAGTGGGCAGTCACCGGCGAGAAGTCAGGTGTGCTCGGCGGTAATACGGCGGGCAAGTACATCGTCTCGGCCAAGACCACTGACGGAATTGCGCTCTTCCTCGTCGATGCCGACGCTGAGGGTGTGGTGATCGATTCATACCGTCAGCAGGACGGCTTCGGCGCTGCCCGCGTGCTGTTCAAGAGTGCGAAGGCGCAACGCTTGGGCGACGGTGATGCGACCGAGGCGATCGCAAAGATTACCGATCGCGCGATCGCAGCCGTATGCGCAGAAGCAGCTGGCGCGATGACGGCATCACTGAACATGACAGTTGATTATCTCAAGACTCGTCATCAATTCGGGGTCGCAATCGGTTCTTTCCAGGCGCTGCAGCACCGCGCATCGGATATGTACATGACATTGGAGCAGGCACGCAGCGCTGCGGTCATGGCCCGACTTGCCGTCGGCGAGGATGGCAATCGCAATGATTTGCTCGCAGCGAAGATTCAGATCGACCTTGCTGCACGGCATATCAGCCAAGAATCAGTTCAAATGCATGGTGGCATCGGCATGACCATGGAGTATCCGATTGGCCACTACGTGAAGCGGCTGACCGTTATTCCGCGCAGCTTTGGCGATATAGATGGACATATCAAAGCGCTTGCTCTCGCAGGTGGACTTACTTCTGCTAGCACCGACTAGCTGACATGTGGTGACCATCGACCGGATCAATCGCGCTACCTGGTCCGGTCGAGTGGTCAAGTAGTTTGAAAGTCAGTCAGGTTGGACCGATCCGGGCGAGGAGCGAGTTGTCGGCAGCATTGCCGATCAATTCGCTCACGCCCGGATTCTTGATCTCGGTGTCGGTGGTGGCCCGCGAACGCCCGTGGAAATTTGGCCGAGGCGACCTGCGCCACCCACGCGCACTTGCTCGGCGCATCATCTTTCGTCCCCGTATTACTGCGCAACTATCGACGCCATCGCTCGAACGAGACGGCTGGTGATGGCCGGTCGGTGCGCTGGTGAACGGCGGCGATAATTTGTCGAACGCCTATTAGATCCACTACCTGGTCGGTCCACTGCCGAACGCTATGTCTGATAGGGACCGGCTTAGAAATTACGGCTAGCGCCAAAGCGAGATTCGTTGCGACGCAGCCCGGGCGGTAGTGAGGCGCGTCCGAATTATTGCGCCGCGTGGTCTTTGACAATTGTGTCAGTTGCTTGTGCGTAGGCGTTGTCAAGTTGGTCGCGAACCGAGGGACGGTTCGTATTCGGGACCGCGATATCCAGGTGAGTCTCGCGTAGTTCATTCATGAAGTCCGTCCAGAGCGGCGGTCCGCCATCGTGCAGCAGTTGCGCGCGCACTCGCAACGGTTCGCTCATGGGCCGATAACGCAATCCCCACCAGCCAAGTTCAGCAAGCACCGGCACTAGCTGTATCGCGGCTTCAGTGAGACTGTATGCGGCGCGGCGACCAGGTCCGGATTCTTCACGGGTGAGAAGGCCAATTTCGACCAGATCGCGCAGCCTACTGGCGAGGATATTCGAGGCAATCCCTTCATCTGACTCGCGTTGCAGTGTCCGAAAGTATCGTCGATCGCCGAATATGATGTCGCGTAAGACAATGAGGCTCCAGCGATCGCCGAGCACTTCGACAGCGGCGTTGATCGGGCAGCCAGACCGCGATGGCGTCATCATAGATTTCCTTCCTAGCTGGTTGCAATTTAGCATCACCTGGGTTTATCGTGTGGTGATGGCAAAACACAATCAGCTGTGGATACAGACGGCTCTGGGTAAGGAGTGCACCATGATTCGCCGCATCCTTGCCAACTGCACCGTGACAGACCTGCCGCGCGCAGAACACTGGTATTCGCAGGTCTTCGATTGCCAGCCGGACGCGCGACCAATGCCAGGGCTGATCGAATGGCACCTCGGCGAGAGCTTTGGTGTGCAAGTGTGGTCCGACCCGGACCGCGCCGGGAAGTGCACGGTTGTGCTCGAGGAAACTGACCTCGACCATGCCACCGCCCGACTCACGGCGGTTGGGATCAGCCACGACGGACCGGTATCCGGCGGCGGCGCTCGAATTTTGCAACTGACCGATCCGGACGGTAACCGCGTTGTCCTCGCGGGCTCTTAACAAGCTCAGTCCGTTCCTGATGCCGCCCTCTTCGAAGAATATCGTTTTGAACGAATATAGTCTTGAACGAATATAGTCATGGGCGGTTCGATGTTCCGCCACCGCTTGAGTGGTCAGTCGCCTTCAGCGAGTCAACAAGGCTTCGATCCAACCCATCAATCCGCGTACGTTTCGAAGGATTTCGATGACATTCACTAGCGCCCATCTCAGCATCTCCCTCGACGGTTTCGTCGCCGGCTCCAATCAGCGACTCGAGGAGCCAATCGGTGACGGCGGGATGAGGCTGCACCAATGGCACTTCGAGGCCCATCAACCCGGCCGTGACGTGGACGCGCGCTGGACCAAGATGCTGCTGCGACCACGCGGTGCCTACCTGATGGGACGCAATATGTTCGGCCGGTTCGCGGCTGGTGGGCAGACGATCCGCCTTACCACGCACCAGTATTCGTCCTCACCCATCACGCGCATCCGCCTATTGCGCTGCACGGCGGAACCACATTCCACTTCGTCACTGACGGATTTGCCGCAGCGTTGCAATTGGCTCGCGAGGCCGGAGATGGCGATGTTGATATCGCCGGTGGTGCGTCCGCGATTCGCCAAGCACTAGCTACCGACGAACTTGACGAACTGAGCCTCGATATCGCGCCGGTAATACTCGGCACAGGCGAGCGAATCTTTGACGGCAATACCCGAACTCGGTTGATACCCATTGAGTCCGAGCACTCACCGCTGGCGACACACATCAGGTACAAAATTCTCAGGTAATCGGATTCGTCCGGCCCAAATTGATCCTGAGAATCACATCACCACCATCGCCGCCACGATCGCCGCGGCTGATCAACACCACGGATTTAAAGGCTCACTCATCCACTACCCCACGCGCACGGCCGGCTCCGTACGACTCGGACAGGTCGCTCAAGGCCGGGTAGGATTCGACACAACATCGATTTTACAAATGAAGGGGCTCGGTGGATTCTGTCACCTTGACCTTCCTTGTCATCGGCGGCATCGGCCTGGCACTGTTAGTTATCTCGCTGGTAGTCGGTGATCTGCTACATCTCGGTGGCGTCGATGCCGACGGCCCATTTTCGGTACCAGCGATCGCTGCGTTCTTCGGCGCAATCGGGTTTGTTGGTGCGATTTCGGCTGCGCTCATCCAGGGATCCTTACGTACGACGCCCACCGCTTTGCTCTCTGGCGCAATCGGCCTCGTCGCTGCCGTCCCCGTTTCGTGGGGCGCCATCCGACTCACCCGCGCCTTGATGAATATGGCGACCGACCCAACCCTGACTGACGCCGCGTTCGTTGGCGCACTTGGCACTGTCGTCACACCCATCACCGGGACCGGGTATGGCGAAGTGCGCATCAGAGTGCAGGGCAACGAACTGAAATACGCCGCTCGCAGCGCGACACCGCTTGTGGTCGGCACCCCTATCTACGTCGTCGAGGCCCTCTCGCCGACGTCCGTCGAAGTCGTCTCCACAGCCGAGCGCTGAAAAGGCATCCCATGTCACCCATTCTGTACGCCATTGGCGGCGTCGTTTTCCTGATCATCCTTGTAGTGCTCTTGGTCATCTCGCGGATCAAGGTCGCCGGCCCTAACCAGGCATTCCTGGTGACCGGTCGGCGCGGACGCTCAGTCACCGGTAACGACGGATCGGTCTCCACCGATCTATCGGGTCAAAAGTCGTCATGGGCGCCAGTGTTTTTGTGCTGCCAGTCGTGCAGAAGCTGCATTCCATTGACCTATCAAGCCGCCGGATTCCGGTCCGGATCAAATGGGCGGTTTCCAAGCAAGGCGTCAAGTGCGATCTTGAGGGTGTTGCCAACGACAGCGCCTATTCATGGCTGCGAAAAATGCCGCTGATGGATGAGTACCCCGCAACGTCTGGCCGGTGCAGATGGGCGATAATGGGTCCACCACGGACATCGACGAAGCTGACCTTTTGGAGCTCCACATGCCAATCGCAACCCCGCGGATTTACGCCGAAATGCTCGATCGCGCCAAGAGCGGCGGGTTCGCCTATCCAGCGATCAATACCACCTCGTCTGAGACCGTCAACGCGGCAATCAAGGGTTTCGCCGATGCTGGTTCGGATGGCATCATCCAGTTCTCGACCGGCGGCGCTGAGTTCGGATCTGGTCTTGGAATTAAGGACATGGTCGTCGGGGCGAGCGCACTGGCAGAGTTCGCGCACGTCATTGCCGCTCGCTATGACGTCAACATTGCGCTGCACACCGATCACTGCCCCAAAGACAAGCTTGATGCCTACGTTCGTCCGCTATTGAAAATATCTCAAGAGCGTGTCGCTGCTGGCCGCGATCCACTGTTCCAATCACATATGTGGGACGGCTCCGCGATTCCGATTGACGAGAATCTCATAATCGCTAAAGAGCTGCTCGCAGAATGCATCAAAGCCAACATCGTCCTCGAGGTAGAGATTGGTGTGGTTGGCGGCGAAGAAGATGGCGTCGCTCACGACATCAATGAAAAGCTTTACACCAGCCCTGAGGACTTCGAGAAAACGATCGCCTCCCTCGGCGATCCGTCGGCGAATGGTCGCTACCTCCTCGCCGCAACGTTTGGCAATGTGCACGGCGTATACAAACCGGGCAATGTCAAACTGCGGCCAGATGTGTTAAAGACTGGCCAAGATGTTGCCGCGAAAGCATTGGGTGAGAAGGCGGCAAATAAACCGTTCTCCCTGGTTTTCCATGGCGGTTCCGGCTCAGACCTCAGTGATATTCGCGAAGCCATCTCGTACGGCGTCGTGAAAATGAATGTTGATACCGACACCCAGTACGCTTTCACGAGGCCGATCGCGGGTCACATGCTCAGCCACTACGACGGTGTGCTCAAGATTGACGGCGAGGTTGGGGAGAAAAAGTATTACGATCCACGGTCATATATGAAGCTGGCTGAGGCGAATATGACCGAGCGAGTGGTCCAAGCATGCGAGGATCTGCTCTCGACTGGAACGTCGCTATCTAAAAGCTAATCCTGACTGGGTTGCACGGTGGTCCTCACCGGCTCGTCGCTTTTATGGTTGAGAAGCCACCGCGAGGACTCAAACTCGAGTGAGACGTCGCGGTGAATCAGATGTCTCCTCAAGTGATTCGCTGACTCCAAACTTGTTATGAAAACGGCGCAATGGCTTTGGTGCCCACCAATTTGCCGCACCCATAAGCTTCATCAGTGCCGGTAACAAGATAAGCCGGATCAAGGTGGCATCAAGCAAGATCGCCAGGCCCGTACCCAGCCCGAACATCTGCAGGAAGGTGATCTTGCTGAGCCCGAACGCGATGAAGGTGATCGCGACAACGGCTGCCGCAGTGGTCGTGATCCGAGCCGACGAGGCAAGCCCGGACGATACGGACTCGGGCAAATCATCGCCGGCATCATGCCGTTCTTTGATCCGCGATAGCAGGAATAGCTCGTAATCCATGCTGAGTCCAAATGCGACGCAGAAGATCAAGATGAGCATCGACATATCTATTGGCGCGGGTGAGAAACCTAGCGCAGCGGCGAAGTGACCGTCTTCAAACACCCAGACCACCGCGCCGATCGTGGCGCTGAGCGCGAGGACACAAAGCACGATCGCCTTCAGCGGGAGGATCACGCTGCCGGTAAATAGGAATAGCAAAACAAACATGGTGATCGCGATCAGCGTTGCCGCGAGCGGAACTCGATTGATCAGCGACTGCACATCGTCCATCTCTTGGGCAGTCTGACCGCCAACGAGCACGCTGGAATCGGCAGGTTGACTTAGCCCCCGAACCTGCGAGACGAGCTGGCGGTCGGCCGTATTGTTCAACTTGGCCGAGGCCGATAGCTCGATCAACGCTGTCGTGCCATTCACCTGGTTCGGCAGCGGCACCGAATTCGCAGGCACAAGGTTGCCATCGTGGTACGAGCCTACTGGACCCGCGGCCAAGTCAACTCCGTCGAGCTTCGATAAACGCTCCGTATACGACGCGAGCTCTGGGTTGCTGGCACCGTCCACAATGAGGTAGGTATCTGATGAGCCGGTCGCCTGATAGTCCGTACGCAGTGCATCACCGACGGCCCGGGAGTCGGCGCTCGTGTTGAGCGATCGTTCGTCGGGCGTGCCGAGGGTGATCGCGCGCAGCGGCACTGCCATCACCGCCAGGATGATGAGGGCCAGAATCGTGAAGCTGGCCGGTTGGTGAATCACTCGACTGACGAATGCCTTGAACCGCGGTGAATGGGCCGAAGCAGAGCGCAAGGGAGCACCTCGTCCCCACAACCGACCCGAGTCGATCGAGTGGCCTGCGGTGGCCAACAGTGCTGGCAGCACGACAAGTGCGCCGATTGTCGCGAACGCGACGACGGCAACTGCGCCGTAACCAAATGATTTCAGGTTGGTGATGGGAAAAACAATCAATGCGGCCGTACACAGAGCGACCGCTACGCCGGTGAACAGGACTGTCTTTCCGGCCGTGCGAAGCGTACGGCTCAAGGCCTCCTGGGTGCTGTAGCCGCCGAGTTCCTCGCGAAAACGCGAGACGATCAGCAATGAGTAATCGACCGCGAGAGCAAGACCCAATCCAGTGACGAGGTTGAGCGAGTACGTCGTCACTTCAGTGAATCGAGTGATAACGAACAGTGTCATAAATGCGCCAAATATCGCGAATGCGCCGACCGCGAGCGGTAATAGCGCAGAGACAAGACTGCCAAAGACGATAAAGAGCAGGATCATGGTGATGGGAACGGCGACGCCCTCGATCAGCCCAAGATCTGAACCAACCTGGTTACCCAGGTCGTTGCCGATTGCCGCGCCGCCTCCAAAACGGACGCTCCAGCCATCAGGGACACTCACTTTTTCCCGCAAAATGGTGAGTGCCTCGCTGTCGGATTTAGCAGTGATCCGGGCGCTCACCAGTGCCGACTGCTGCTGATCAGCGGCCAATGCCGCTGCGCCGGTGGTGAAATATGAGGTCACGTCACTGACCTGCCCACTGGCGATGATCTGAGCAGTCATCATTTTGCCTGTCTCGAGTGCCGCGGGATCGCTCACCTTGGTTCCTTCGGGTGCAGTGATCAGAACGACGAGGTCAGGCGAGGGGCCAAATTTTGCGACCTTCAGTTCACTCGCCCGATACGCCTGACTGTGCGTGTCGCTGAGGCCGTTGGTGGTGAGTGAACCGAAAGCCTGGATGCCCACACCGACGAACACTGCCATCAGAATGCCCGAGGCGATCAGCACAAGTCGGCGCCGCGCGTAGATTCCGGCCGCTAGTGCTTGCATCAACTGATCCATGTACCGTCCAATGTTTGTTATCAACCGATCACTCGCAATAAAGATAAGTTATCAACCGATCACTTGTCAACAAGTGATCGGTTGATAATATGATTGGTATGGACAAGACACCACCTCGCCGGCGGCTCAGCGCGCACGAGCGGCGCAGTTCGATTCTGGATGCTGCAACCAGCCAATTCGCCGAGCGCGGTTATGCCGGAGCATCAACTCATCAAATCGCCGCAGCGGCTGGCATCTCGCAGGCATACGTGGTGCAGACCTTCGGTTCGAAGCAGCAGCTATTTATCGAGGTTCTCGAGCGAGTCGTCGATGACATCATTGCCCAGTTCCGAATCGCCAACGACCAACTACCGAAAGACTGCAGCACCGAGGACCGTGTTGATGCACTTGGCGGGGCGTTTACTGCGCTGGTGGCAGACAATCACAAGCTCATGTCGATGCTGCACGCCTTCATCCTTGGCTACGACCCGGTGATCGGGCCGGCCGGTCGGCGCGCATTTCTCAAGGTGTATCGGTTCATTCGCGAGGGGGCCGGATTGCCCGCGGAGGACGCCATGAACTTCCTCGCTCGCGGCATGCTCATCAGCGTCCTGCTAGGGCTGCGGCTGCCGCAGCACCTCGGAGATGACGCGGCCGGTGATGAACTCATGACTGAAGCGTTCGGCGACATGATCGTCGTCTTCAAAGATGACCCGAAGGCAGGCTAAGCGCCGAGCGCCCGGTGTGGTTTGCTTGAGCGATGAGCATCGAAGGCGAATATGAACCAAGCCCATCAGATTGGGTACGCAAGCAGATGGACGACATTCTCGCCGCTGGGGATACCTCAGCGGCGTCGATCAAGGGGATGGCCGTGGTGGTCCTGACGATGCGGGCCAAGACGCCAGGCAAGGTGCGCAAAGTACCTCTCATGCGCGTCGAGCACGAGGGCAGTTACGCCGCTTTTGCCAGCCTCGGGGGCGCCCCGAAGAATCCACAGTGGTACTACAACGTCACTCGTGATCCCGAGATCGATCTGATGGACGGTACGGAAAACATACCGATGCGGGCACGTCAACTCGAAGGCGATGAACGTCGGTTGTGGTGGGACCGCGGCGTCGCGGCGTATCCGCCATACGAGGAGTACCAGACCAAGACGACCCGCGAGATTCCGGTGTTCATCCTCGAACCGCGCTAGGCACGTTAGCGGTCTCGTCCCTATTAGCGACTCTCGCAAACAAGAGCACTGCTCTTGCAATTTGGTTGAGATGGTCGCATACTTGACTTATGGCAAAACAGAGCACTGCTCTCTCAATTGATTCGCTCGCAGGTCCATCGGCAAAACCGGATCAGTCACCATCCCTGGATACCACGGGTGATTGGATCTTCGGTACTGCAGCCTTCGCCGTCGAAATAGCGCTCGCGGTCGGCGCGGCGATGATCGGTTACCGCTATGTCGTCGCACGCGGATCAGCGATCTGGGCGGCGATCGCCGCCGTCATCGCGCTGGCGCTACTAGTCTCCATCTGGGCTACCTGGATGGCACCCAATGCTGATCATCGGCTCGGTCTGGCTGGCCGCCTCATTCTTGGCACTGCACTGATCCTCATCGTAGCGGCGGGCCTGATCGGGACCGGTGCGAACACTTTTGGCTGGACCCTCGGTGCTGTCGGCATAGTTGTGACGTTGGCAGCGCAAGTCGCCATCAGCTAACTTCTTGGCCACCGGCCAGACTGCACGATGATCGTCGGCTTGACCACCTTGGCCGGACAGGTGAGCGTGAGCAACACTTGACCGGTCGTACTGCGCACCTCAAGGCGGTGCGTCAGGAACTGATCGAGCGAAGATACGAGGCGCCGCACCGTTTTTGCGGTGCTCTGCCGCACCTCTGCGACGGCGCTCACCTCAGCGCCATCCTGGCCATAGATCAGATATTCGATCAGCTTGCGTTCCGGCTTACGACAACAGTTGGCTCGGTAAAGACATTGCGATTGGCATCAGCCAGCGAATGACCGACGGGACGAGCAGTGGCGCCGCCAAAAACTCTGATCGCCATAACCAATCGTGTACTGCGAGTACTCACCTTGCGCACTTCCCTGATGTGGCGGCGCAGTCCACGATGGCGGATCAGTCGGCTGAGGAGTCGGGGGCTGGTTGACCGACCGCAGATCGTTGGTCCACACCTGACCATCTCACCATCGATGTTGGGCAGTGCCTCCAGGATCGGGATACCAATCTTCTGGCGTTGCAGATGTCATTGCAGCCCGAGCTCGATATCGGGAAGATTGTCGAACAGTTTGCCCGGGTTCAAGGTCCCTCGCGGGTCCAGCGCGTTTTTGATCGCTCGATGCACACCGAGGGCAATTGGACCTATCTCTTTAGCGAGAAAATCCTGCTTGATTGAGCCGACGCCGTGCTCACCGGTGATAGTGCCGCCCAGCGAAAGCCCCAGCTCCAGTATCAGATCAAACGCTTCGTACGCTCGCTGCTTTTCAGCTGCATCGCTCGGATCGAGGCAGATCGTCGGATGCATGTTGCCATCGCCAGCGTGGCCAATGGTGCCGATCGTCGTCTGGGTTTGCGCCGCGATCTTCTCAACACCAACCATGAAGTCGGCCATCCTGGAGCGCGGAACAGCAACATCATCGACGATCGACGCTCCCTTATATGCCTCTAAAGCAGGCAGTCCTTGGCGCCGAGCAAAGAGCAGCATCTCACCTTCGTCGAGGTCATTGGTCCGATGTAGCTCGGTCGCTCCAGCGGCCTGGCATGCCGCTTCGAGCGCATCCATCTCCTCATCGGCGCGGGTACCCCCGCTATCTGACTGAGCCAGCAGAATCGCCGACGCATCACGATCAAGCTGAAGATGATGCAGGTCATCCACCGCTCTGATCGTGGTGCGATCCATGATTTCCAGCAACGACGGCACAAGACCGGCGTCGATAATTTGCTCCACTGCTTCGCCTGCATCAAGCACGCTGGAAAAGATCGCGACCAGAGTGCACGGCGCGGACGGCATCGGGCGCAACATCAAGGTGGCTTCGGTGATCACACCGAGGGTCCCCTCAGCGCCAACGAAAACTCGGGCAAGGTCATAACCTGCGACGCCTTTGACGGTGCGTCGACCGGTACGCAAAATTTGGCCGTCGGCGAGGACGACCTCCAGTCCCATCACGAAGTCCGTCGTCACCCCGTATTTCACACAGCACAGTCCACCGGCGTTAGTCGACAAATTACCGCCGAGCGTGCACCAGTCATAGGAGGATGGATCCGGCGGATAAAACAGGCTGTGCGGCGCAATTGCCTTTCGAAAATCTAGATTGACGACGCCAGGCTGGACACGCGCATATCGATCGGCCTTATTGATTTCGAGTATTTTGTTCATCGACGCGAGGGACAGCACGATTGAATCTTTGGTCGCATTTGACGAACCGGCTAATCCGCTGCCGGCGCCGCGTGGATGAACCGCGATCCCATGTGCAGAAGCAATCTTTAGCACTGTACTGACATCGTCAGTATTGCGGGCGCGCACAACGGCCAAGGGCGTCTCACTGGGCGCCATCATTGCCATATCTCGCGAATAGGTGAGCGTGATGTCCGGATCAGTAATTACAATTCCGGCTGGGAAAGCGGCGGTTAAGGCTGCGATTCCAGCGTGCAGATCGCTCATCCGGTCACCGCCACCGTGCATTTATCGGCAAGTTGCGCATCGGGAATCTTCAGATGGATGCCAAAGAACGTACATTCGCACGTCTTCGGACATGCCGCGAGATTGTCACGCTGGATATAAATCGCTGAGGCAAAGATGAAGATAAGCACCACCGAGATGACTTTGGTGAGCACGGCGCGCACCACGAACAGCACCCCGAGCGCGATAAGTACCAGCACGGCAATGATCGCCCAACTGGTGATTTTGGCAGTCGTGAGATCCAGAGCTAGCGGCACTGCAGCATTACTGAGCATCGGCGGTCACTGCTGCGGTGGGATCGGACCGGTATTCGGACGAGTGAACTGGCCCGATGGAGGCCGCTGCTCAAAGCCGGGCTGCTCTTGCTGTGCACTATTTTGAGACTGCTGGGGCGGGTAGCTCTGCTGCTGCGGAGAATAATTTTGTTGCTGCGGTTGGGGGTACTGCATGTTTTGGTTCGGTGCGGCGAACTGTTGCTGATCTTGCAACGCTGCCGGCGGGCTTTGATACTGCGAAAAATCGCCCGGCTGGGCATAAACCTCACGCGACGATGGGCCGTTGCCGGTGAGAGAGGAAAAATCCGCTCGCACAGATTGGCGCGCTGCAGGCTCATCAAGCTCGAAGTACTGCTCCTTCTGGAATTTAAACGTTCCAGAGATGATGTTGGACGGGAATGCCTCAACGCGCGTATTAAGCGCGCGAACGTTGCCGTTGTAAAACCGGCGACCTGCGGCGATGCGATCCTCGGTGTCGGTCATTTCGCGTTGCAAACCGACGAAGTTCTCGTTGGAGCGAAGCTGCGGATAGTTCTCGGCGACCGCAAAAAGTCGACCCAGCGCACCACCGAGATTCTTTTCCGCCGCAGACTGCTGCGCGGCGTTGATCCCGCCGCCCGAGTTGACCTGCTGCGCTGCAGTGCGCGCCTGAACAACGGACTCGAAGACCTGTCGCTCGTGTGAGGCGAATGCTTTCACCGTCTCAATCAAGTTTGGGATCAGGTCGTAACGACGTTTGAGTTCGACATCGATCTGCCGCCATGATTCGGTGACCAAGTTGCGCTGGCTGACAAATCGGTTATAGCTCACGATTAGCGTGAGCGCGATCAGTACGACAACGATGCCGATGATCAGCAGGATGACTCCGCCGGTACTCATAAGTAGCTTGCTCCAGGGCTCGACAACATGGCACAACAGATACTCGCGGGCGGGTGCCCACTCCTACCGTATCGGACGAGTGAGATGACGCGTCCGTTCCCAACGGCGTACGGGCTACGCCAGGTGCGCTCAGCCCAAGTCAAGTTCGTCGAATTGGTAGGCGCTATACAGCGGCAACCCCGTCTCGGCAATCGCCTCGCCGACCCCGCGGTCAACAATGAGCCCGATCCCAACGACCTCGGCACCCGCTGCTCGCAAACCCTCGACGGCTTTCAATACAGACGCGCCAGTTGTTGACGTGTCATCAATAGCGAGCACGCGGCGACCGGCGACTCCTGGGCCTTCGACTTGGCGCTGCATACCGTGCTTTTTCTGTTCTTTGCGCACCACGCAGGCATCAAGGACTCTGCCCTTGGCCGCCGCCGCGTGCATCATGGCAAGTGCTACTGGATCTGCGCCGAGTGTCAAACCGCCCACGACATCGAAATCTAGCTCCTTCGTCGCCTCGAGCATCACCCGCCCAGCGAGCGGACCAGCCTCGTGATGCAAGGTAATCCGGCGGAGGTCAACATAGCGATCTGCTCGCTGGCCGCTGGAGAGGATGACCTCCCCGTGTACCACGGCAATCTGATTAATCAGCTCTAATAGCCGCTCGCGATCATTCATGATCTCAGCCTAGTGGTCGCGACGATGAGCCAGTGGTGACGCTGCGACCGGAACGGTTCACCGGTTGCCTTGAGATGGCGCGTGTATTCATACTGACCATGTCAAAAGCGCCGTGAGGTGTGCAGAACAGTCGCATGCGATCAGCGCTGCCGAATCCAAGGTGCAGAATCGGCACCTACAAGCTGTAACTCCCGACTGAGAAAGGACGTTTGCCCAGATGAGCCAACCACAACCCAATGACGTCACCGAAGCGACTTCCGCTGCCATCAGCGCGCAGATGCAGTCCCTGTCGCTAGGCACTGATACCTCGACCGACGACGCGCGGCGCGGATTCATCGCTACGCTCGATGAACCGATTATTCGCAATGACCAAGGCCGGGTGGTGTGGGATCTGAGTCGCTTCGCCGGGTTTATTGGCCAATCGCCAACGACGGTGAACCCGAGTCTTTGGCGGATGGCTAAACTCAATCTGCACCACGGTCTTTTCGAGGTGACCGACCGGATCTTCCAGATCCGCGGTTTCGACATCTCAAATATGACCGTCGTCATCGGTGAGAGCGGCTATATCGTCATCGACCCGCTGATCTCCGTTGAATGTGCACGCGCTGGCATGAAATTGATCCGCGAGCATTTAGGCGATAGGCCGGTCACTGCGGTGATCTATACGCACAGCCATGTCGATCACTTCGGCGGCGTCGCCGGCGTGATCACGCTAGAGCAGCTTCAGGCCACACACATTCCGATCGTCGCGCCTGCGCACTTTATGCACCACGCCGTAAGCGAAAATGTTTACGCTGGCAACGCCATGCGCCGCCGCGCCGAGTACATGTACGGCGCAGCGCTGACAGCCGGACCGAATGGCTACATCACTACCGGTCTCGGTATCGCGACATCTAGTGGCACCGTCTCGCTGATTGCGCCCACTGAAACGATCGACCATTCCGGCCAACGACTTATCCTGGACGGGCTCGAGGTCGTCTTTCAGTACACGCCTGACTCCGAAGCTCCTTCGGAGATGAATTTCCATTTTCCGCAGCTACGCGCATTGTGCATGGCCGAAAATGTCTCACACAATATGCATAACGTGTACACGCTGCGCGGAGCACAGATCCGAGATGCGCGAGCCTGGGCGCAATACATCTATGAAGCAGACGCTCTTTTTGGTGATCAGACCGATGTCATGTTCATCTCGCATCATTGGCCGGTCTTTGGAACCGCGAGTGTGCGGCAGTTCCTGACTGATCAGGCCGATATGTACAAGTTTTTGCATGATCAGACGCTTCGGTTGGCCAATCACGGTTTCACGATGAACGAGATTGCCGAACGGATCGTGTTCCCGGAACGGCTCGGCGCGGTATGGGCGAATCGTGGTTATTACGGCACGCTGCGCCATAACGTCAAAGCTGTCTATCAGCGTTATCTTGGCTGGTTTGATGGCAATCCAGCGCATCTCGATCCGCACGAACCGGTCGAAGCTGCGCGACGGTATGTGGACTTCATGGGTGGTGCCGATGCGGTCGTCAAAAAATCACGCCACTCATATGCCGAGGGTGATTATCGCTGGGTCGCCGAGGTTCTCAACCATGTTATTTTTGCCGATGCAGGCAATCAAGCTGCTCGGGACCTGCTCGCTGATGCATACGAACAATTGGGATACCAGGCAGAATCAGGTCCTTGGCGCAACTTTTATCTCACCGGCGCGCGCGAACTGCGCCTCGGCACACCTAAACCAGCAATGTTGGGCACGGGGCAAGGCGCTGGCATGAGCGGTGCGTTGAGTATCGACATGCTCATCGACTATCTGGCTATCCGGTTCAATTCCGATCTCGGTGGTCAGCTGGACGTCTCGATCGCGGTCCACTTGTCTGATACGGCCGACAGATTCGACCTAATCGTTCGTAACGGGGTAGTGCGGCGAGCTACTGTCACGCTTGCTGGCGTTTGCGATGCCCAGCTGAGCCTGCCGCGGCAGGCCTTTGTCGGGCTCGCGTACGGGGTCATCGACCTGGAGCATCCGGCGGTGACGTGCACCGGTGATCGCAGCGTCGCTGCGCAGCTTTTTGCCGCGTGCGAACAGTTCAATCCCCGATTCCCCATCATCGAACCGTAGCTGTCGACGACGGTGAGGACGCTCATTGAGCGTGCAGCAACGACTCTTTCGGTTCGCCCAAACGCGGTCGTTGGATAGAATTGGTATGAGCTCTTAGGAGGTGCATCGTCGTGGCTTACGTAGTATGGGGCAGCATCGGTGCACTGCTGCTGTGGGCCGGCTGGATGGACCGCCGAGCGCGGCAGGCCGGTCATCACGTCCGGGAGGGACGCGATATCGCCGCCGGCGCAAAGGAGTCTCGAACCGATGCTCGGGTCGCCAACGACTTGTCGACAATGAAGTCCGGCTCGCGACTCGCTGCGGACAATACCGCACGGCAACGCGAAATACGTCGCGACGGACAATAGTGCCGCGCCGTTGTTCTCAGTCTCGCCGCGCCTAGTTAAGCAGTGGGAAAGAGCACCGTATCTGTCAAATAAATAGTCCCACCGCTAGTAGCGATATTGCGGCAGAGCGCAGTGGCCTGACCGTTGAGCATCATGGTGGTGCCAGATATGGTCACCGTCAATTTTGGACTTGGCCCATATATCGTGGGCACTTGCTGTGCCGCAACAAGTTTTGATGGCACGAGAGGCACAGCGCTAACCGCGTACAACAGCATTGCATCTCGCGTGGCAGGAACCGTATCTATCGTGGCTTTTTGCGCGGGCGTTAGTTTGGCGAAGGCGGCGTTGATTGGCACAAATATCGCATACCTAGTCGCCATATCTAGTGCCGAAGCCGTCTGGGTATTCGCCTTCAGATAGGCCGCGAAATCCGACGCGCTAGGAATCGCAGCCAACGCCGCGCTGAGAGTTTTCGTCGCGATTGCCGCGATAGCAGATCCGTCACCTGCATCTGCCGCGCAGCCATCGCCGGAAACGGGCTCCGGCGGTGCGCTGCTGGACGATAAACTCGCGACCTTAGACGAGGAATTCGACGAAGAGCAACCAGCACTTAGCGCGAGTAAGGCGATCCCCACGAACGCAACCACAGCACGGATCCGGGCATGCCAGGGTACTGGGCGGTGACGGGTCATCGGACCAAATATACCGACAAAGCAGCCTCAATCGCAGGTGCAGCACCGATCGCGATGCAACTCTCAGTTGGCCCACACAAAGTTAGGCATATGGTCGATGACCGTACTGATATAGGCGAAGTCGTTGTCGAGGGCTGATTCGGTGAGCGCACCATATCTTGCGATGACCACATATGGACCGGCGATTGTGAAACCCGCCGAGTTGGTCTGCAGCATCCACTCCATAAAGCGTGGATGCAGCACGTCATAGGCAAACTTGCGGTTGTCACACTTGATCTTGTACTGCTTATTGAATGTCTCTGACTCCAGCTCGATGTCCTTGAAGCCAAGTCTGCGAGCCATCCGGCCGCTCGCACTCTCAGGATCGACGACAAGTTTGGGGAACGCCCGCGGAATCTGGGCCGCAGTGATTACGTAGTTGTGCGTGGTCTGATCATCACCTGAACCGGTGGTGAATTGGTAGTCAAAAGTGACTACCGGGCGCCCTTTCAAGTGACCGGTCAGCACATTGCTCGCCTTGCGGGAACTGCCCTCCCCGAAGGGCGAACCCCAGTCCATCCGTGTCCAGGCATCGTTGCGCTGCTCGTACGTCAATCCGCGGGAAGCGGCAAATCGAGAGATCCGCTCTCGGCGCTTCTGCCCGTTGACGGTCGATCGCCATACGACCAATATGGCGATAATGACAAAAACCACCGGGTAGAGCCAGCTGAACGATGAGGAACCGGTACTGCCCAGACCGAGCGCCGCAGACGAGCGTGCACCGAACAATGCTCATCCTCCTGAACCGGATCCCACTACATCGGTGGGTACGCTTTCGTAGACCATACCTACGACGCGCAGCGGTCCAAGCTCGTTCCCCGTCCGGCGTCACCGGACGGGGAAGTCGCAGAGGTATTTAGGCGAAACGCGCCGCGCCGAACCAGCTCATGTACTGCATCGGCATGGTGCGTACGTTTGCACCCGGAACTGGCGCGTGCACGACCATTCCACCACCGATGTACATCGCCACGTGACCTGATGCGAACAGCAGATCGCCCGGCTGCAGAGCGGACATCGAGACTGGCGTGCCCATACCGGACTGACCGTCTGAGGAATGCGGCAGTGAGATACCGACTGCGGCATAGGCGTACATCGTCAGGCCTGAACAGTCGAAGGCATTCGGTCCGGCAGCGCCGAAGACATACGGCTTGCCAATCTGTGCCATGGCGACCGAGACAGCCTGCTGCGCAGCGCCTGAGCCTCCGCCACCAGCGGAGACGACTGGAGCGGCAGGGACTGCGGCAGCAGTGGGAGCTACCGGGGCGCCCCCGGTTGTCGCCTCCACGGCGGTGGTCTGAGCCGGGGTCAAGGCCGCAAGTTGGGCTTTGAGCTTAGGCAATTGGGTCTCGAACGAGGTCTTTTTGCTGGCAAGATCATTTTCGGTCGCTGTCGCAGCCGCGCTGGCCGAATCGGCCGCGCTCTTGTCGGCAGCCGCAGACTTGGCTGCGCTTAGATAGGTGATGACCTTCGCGTTGTTATACGAGGAGATCTGATCGAGCGTGCCTAGCTTGTCGATGAGATCTGCAGGAGAACTGCTGGTCAGCAGCGTGCTGACAGCCGTCGAATTGCCACCCGTGTATGCCTTAGCAGCAACTTCACCGAGACCCTTTTTGGCAGCGGCCACATCTTGC